>VXMO01000042.1 GCA_009841045.1 Dehalococcoidia bacterium | reverse complement strand
GGTTGTCGGCAAAGTCGCCGGGGCGATTGACGGGGGCGGCGGGGAGGCGGCGGCTCTGTGCCTCCTCCACGAACTCGGCCACCGTGAACTGCTCGATAAAGGGGCGCACGAGCGAATCGATGAAGATCATGTTCTCGCCCTGCCGGTTGATGAGGGGATAGAAAAAGTCGTTTTGGAGGGCGGGTTCGCCCATCCAGTCGAAGAAGACCTTCGCCTGCGGAGCGAGGAGGACGGCGAGGCTTACCCAACCGTCCTTGCACTGGTAGATGTTGTAGGGAGCGAGATTGCCGGTTGCGCCGATGCGTTCGCCGATCTCCGACGTGGCCGAGTATCGGATGATCTGGTAGAAGATGTTGGCCAGCACCTCCTGCATGGACACCTCAACGTGCTGGCCGCGGCCTGTCTTGCGGCGGGCCATGAGGGCGTAGAAGACGCCGTGCGCGGCGTGGGTGTTGGCAAGGATATAGGCCTGGTCGAGGGGAGCGGTGGCGGGGGGCTGTTCGTCATCGCCCTGAATCGTGATTAGCCCGCTCATGGCAATGGCATGGAGGTCTGAAGCGAGGTAGCCGCCGTAAGGCCCTGACTCACCGAACGGGGTGACGGAGACGGTGATCAGGCGGGGATTGGCTTCTCTGAGGGCTTCGTCGGGCAGCCCGATGGAGGCGAGGTAGCCGGGCTCGAAACTGTCCAGAACGACATCGGCGGAGCGTGCCATGTCAAGCAGCTGTTGGCGGCCGCTGTCCGTTTCAATGTCGATGACGACGCTGGATTTGTTGGTGTTGTAGGCGAGCCAGCGGAGGCTGCGGTCAGGGCCCGGTTCATCACCGGCAAACGGCGGCATGGATCGGACGGGGTCGCCGCCGGGCGGCTCGATCTTGATGACATCCGCGCCGAGGTCTGCAAGCAGGCGGCCGGCGTACTGACCAGCAAGGCCTGACAGGTCAAGAACGCGGATTCCCGTCAGGACGGATTGTGTGGCGCCGTTGGCTGTTGTCGTCATCGTCTCCTCTATCCCCCATACGCGGTTTAGACCCGTTCATGGTTCGACAGGCTCACCACGAACGGCCTCTCTGGCTCACCATGAACGGTCTTTGGCTCACCGAGAACCGTCTGTGGCTCATCGCGCCAGATAATCGAAAGCGTAGCAGGATGGGACGCGCCGTCAAGCATATTCGGTAATCGGCTGGGCGAGGATCCAGAGGCTGACCATCGTGTAGCCGACCATCAGGATGAGCATGGCGCGCTGGCTTCTCAGGGCAACGTCATGCGCTCCAAAGTGCCTCAGCGCCGTGGCGTGGGCGAGGAAGACAGCGATGACGTGGCCGATGACGATGGCGGCGATTGCCAGTATCCAGACGAACTGCGCGTTGACGATGCCGATGTTGACCTGGTAGTTGGAGGTACCGAACAGGTCCCAGCCGAATCCGAACGGGTCGGAGGCGTGGGGGATTACGACCTGCCCCTGGATGAGCAGGTAGGAGACGAAGTGGGCGAGATGGTAGGCGAACGCGATGGGTACAAGGGAGAGGGCAAAGACACGGGCGGCGACCATCGTATCCCGCGTTTCGGGCTCCTCGCCTGAGCGGGCCATGACGGCGCAGAAGAGGAGGTAGGCGGCGACGAATATCCCCGCGAACGCTATAAGGCCGGCGGTGTTGACCAGCGTGACGGCTGTTGTCGTCCAGCCGGGCGAGTTGACGAACGCCGAGTGGACGAGTCGCGCCCACGGCGGGGTGTCCTGCAGGCCGTCAAACGTGACGGTTGAGAGGAGGACGACGACGAGAACCATGTAGGAGGTTGACGTTGCAGCCGAATTGAGCAGACCTGCGCCGGGGGGGCGGAGGCCAAGCTCGCGTCGTTCGGGCGGGGCGGCGCGGAAGGCCTCGACGTCATCGATGGATTCTGTCTTGCCCGATTCGGAGACGACGCGGAGTTCTGTTGGGGCGAATCGGGCCAGGATGCCAAAGATGAGGGAGAAGACATCCGCGTTGCGCATCCACGCGTCCGCTCCAAAGATTGCCATGCCCCACCACGTGATCATGCAGTAGCCGATGACTGCAATAGCGAGCGACAGCGGCTCCGCCGAACCCTCGTAGGCGATTTCAAACCACGCGAAGAGGGCAAAGAGGATCACTGCGGGCCATGCCGCCCAACGCGGAGGGTATGCGGAGTCGTCCTGCCCGAAGCTGAGACCACCGGGGATGACGCGCTGAGCCAGTACGTCCATCCATTCGTACAGAGTGCGGACGGGGTTGATTAGGCCCCAGACGTTGCCGATGAGCGCGGACGCGAACGCGATGCCGACCCACCAGTACACCCACACCAGAACGGGGGCGATGTTGGCCGTGGAGCGGTTGACGCCCAACGCGCCGGTGAGGAGAACGAGCAGGAGCAGGAGGACGCTGAGGACGCGCAGCGTCTGAATGACAGGCGTGGTTGCCAACACGCGGACAGGCCAGAGGCGCAGGAGATTGTAGCGGGGGTAGTCGGTTGCGCTGGGGGTGCGGCGGACAAAGACGGCGACGATGACGAACGAGAGGGCGACGGCGAGGCCCGCACCGGTCACATAGAGCGAGAGGGGCAGAGGGAGGTCATATTTCTCGCCGAAACCGTGGGCGTATGCGACTCCGGGGACAAGCCACGCGAGAACCGCAAGCGCGGTGGCGGTCGGGACGATAGTTACGGCGAGCCTCTTCATTGCGGCTCGCTTATTTTACGGCCTGACTTCGAGGGTGGCGATTAGGCGCTCCGCCCCACCGCCCCCATTAGTGGCCTCATCAGTCATCACGTGATCCCTGTGTTCCCCGGCATCGCCGTTGTCCATGGAACCCATCGAATCAGAGGTCATCCCGCCCATATCAGGCTCGCCGGCACCCGCCAGCACGCTTTCTGAGGCGTGAATGTAGATGTCGTAGCGCCCTGTCGCATCGGCCACGAAGCTCATCTGCGCCGTTTCGCCCGCATCCAACTGCGTCTCGATATTGTAGCCGTGCAGATGAACCAGCAGGGGCAGGTCGCTTGTCCAATCAATCGTGACAGTATCGTGCTGATTGACCGTCAGCGTTGATTCGTCGCCGACGAGTTCGCCTCCCTCAATAGACATAGAGAAGGAAAGGTCTTGAGGTTCACGATCTTCGCATGAGGCGGCGAGTAGTGCTGCGAAGGTCAAGGCGGGTATCAGGAGGAGTGCCAAGTTTGGGGAGGACAGTTTCATGTTCTTCATTCTACTGGTGTTGGGGGTAGGTGGGTTCACCCTTCGACAGGCTCAGGGTGAACGGGGTAACTGCGTTACGGCTCTCGGTTCGCGATCTGGAAAGGATGGGTCTGTTGAGGTGGTATTCCGCGTTCCGGCATTAGCGGGGCAATGGACCCTTTAGATTCTTCGCTGCGCTCAGAATGACAGGGGAGGGGTGGGAATGACGAATGAATAAGGTGTGGGATGACGGAGGGGGCTAGAGGTCTTTGAGGATGTCTTCGGAGAGGGGGCGGGTGTGTTCGCTGGTGGGGAATGTGCCGTCGCGGACTTCCTGAGCGTATTCGCTGACGGCGGCGCGGATTGTGTCGCTCAAGTCCGCGTAGCGTTTGACGTGCCGTCCGACGTGGTCTGAGACGATGCCGAGCATGTCGCTCACCACCTGGACCTGCGCATCGCAATGCGGCCCGGAGCCGATGCCGATGGTGGGGATAGTGAGTTTCTCGGTGATGATCTGGGAGAGCTGCTCAGGCACGAGTTCAAGCACGATTGAGTAGGCGCCGGCTGCTTGAACGGCCTCGGCATCCCGGATCATCTTGCGCGCGTCTTCGACGTTCCGACGTCCCTGGAAACGCCGTCCAATCTGGAACTCGGATTGAGGCGTGAATCCGATGTGACCCATGACGGGGATTCCACGGTCGACGAGCGCCCTGATGGTCTCCGCCATGACTTCGCCACCCTCGAGCTTGACGCTCTGCGCGCCTGCCTCCTGCAGGAATCGCGCGGCGTTTCGCAGGGCGTCCTGCGGGCTGGTCTGGTAGGACATGAAGGGCATATCGGCAATGACGAGGGCCCTTTTCGTTCCGCGGGCCACGGCGGCGGTGTGGTGAATCATGTCGTCCATCGTGACGGACACGGTAGAGTCGTAGCCGAGCACGACATTGCCAAGGCTGTCGCCGACAAGGATGGCGGGGACGCCGGACTCATCAATGGCGCAGGCGGTGTAATAGTCGTAGGCGGTCAGAACCGGGAAGCGTTCGCCCCGGTCTTTGAATTCCTGGATCGTCTTGATGGTTGTGCGCACGGACGCCATTCCCTTGCCGTCGTGACGGCGAGACGCGCTCTAGTAGTAGCTGCGCGCTTCGATGCGGTTGGTTCGCTGGACGATGCGGTTGCGGGCGTCGACGCGGACGATACGTGGGCTGACGCGGCAGGCATCTTCCTCCGACATGTGCATGAAGTGAAGGACGATGATCAGGTCACGCTCACGAACGAGGAGTCCGGCCGCGCCGTTAACGCAAACCTGGCCGGAGCCGCGCTCACCCTCGATGGCGTAGGTTTCGAGGCGCGCGCCGTTCGTGATGTCGAGCACCTGCACGAGCTCATAGGGCAGGATGCCGGCGGCCTCAAGCAGATCAGGGTCGATTGTTATCGAACCCTCGTAGTCGACGTTTGCCTCGGTCACAGTGGCACGGTGAATCTTTCCGGCCAGCATAGTGCGCATCATCGGTTCGCCTGTCCTGTTGTCTCTGATGACTCGCGCCCCACCAGGGCGAGAATCTCCGCTCCTCTCGTCCCGTCGA
The DNA here is from genome assembly GCA_009841045.1 of Dehalococcoidia bacterium. Taxonomy (GTDB): domain Bacteria; phylum Chloroflexota; class Dehalococcoidia; order UBA6926; family UBA6926; genus VXMO01. The sequence goes on along the minus strand of VXMO01000042.1, from coordinate 26,154 downwards.
GCCGTTGCGCGTCAACGGCAAACTTTGCCGTCGCCTGCGCGAGCGCCGCGTATAAGGGTACTACGCTCGGCAAGGTAGCCCGCAACTGCTCAAGGTGCGCCTGCACGGTGCCGAGGTCTCCCCGGACTATCGGACCTGTCAGCGCGGCGGCCGCTCCATCGCGTTCGATATTCCCCACCGTTCCACGAACGAGCGGCAACAACGCCTGCAAGGCTTGCGACTGATTGTACCCGAATTGCGCCCAAAGGCCAGCAGCTTCCGCAATAATCGCGACCAAATAGTTGGAGGCGAGCACGCCGGAGATGTGGTAGAGGGCGCGTGTTTTCTCATTGATGTCGATGGCGTGGCCGTGGAGGGCATGGGCCATGTCACGCAATTGATGGTGCAGGGCGGGGTCCCGGCTCTCGATGGCGAACGTCACGTTTTCGAGTGTTACAGGTCTCTTCGCGCTGGGGGGGAAAGTGTAGAGGGGGTGGAAACCGCCGATCACCGCGCCGTATTCGCCGGCGCACTCCAGCACGCTCACGGGCGTTCCGCCTGAGCAGTGGACGGCTGCCATGCCAGCGCGCCATGGCACGCTTTCCGCGACGGCGCCGATTGCGTCGTCCGGCACGGTGAGGAAAACGATGTCGGCGACATCAACGAGGAGTCCGGCGTGGCGTGTGTGGATGGCTCCGCCGATGAGACCGGCAAGCATCCTCGCACGGTCCGTGTTGCGGCTAGTAATGGCGGTGACATTGTAGCCCGCCTCCGAGAGGCCGACGGCGAGCGCGGTGCCAACGGCTCCCGCGCCGAGGATGCCAACCCTGTCGCCGCGGAGTGTCGTCATGGTCGCATGCGTCCGTTCATGCCGGAGATATGCTCTGCTGCGGACGGGATACCGGCGATGCCCGTGGCGGATCGGATTGCGTCAACGATGGCGCGTTCGACCACTTCCGCAGCTGCCGCACCGATGGGGGTGAGGCCAAAGGTGTCCACCGTTGGCGTGTCCGGCGGGGCGGTGGAGACAAAGAAGAGGGTATCTCCATCACCCATGCCGTATGACGGGACGATGGCGCGGGCGATGCCGCTGTGGGCCATCATGGCGAGCCGGTTGGCCTGAGCGACGGTCAGGGGCGCGTCTGTCGCGACGACGCCAATGGTGGTGTTCGTGGGCTGTTGTCCGAACCGGCCGCCCGGCCCTCGCCGGTGTCCGCTACGCAGGATCTCGCGTGTGCTGAGGAAGGGGGGGCCATCGGCATTGTCATTGCGTGGGCCGGCGATGAGCATGCCGGTATCGGGATCGACGATGTCGCCAAAGGCGTTGACGACCATGACCGCGCCTATCTTGTGGCCGCTGGCTAAGTCCACGACGGCTGTGCCTACTCCGCCTTTTAGGGCGTGATCCGATCCGAGGGCCTTGGCGACGGTCGCTCCGGTACCGGCTCCGACGCTGCCGGATTCGGCTGGGGCATCCGAGGCTTCACGCGCGCCGTCAAGGCCGAAATCGCGAGTGACTCGTCGATCCGTGTTGCCCATGCCAAGGTCATAGATCACCGCGCCGGGGACGATGGGGACTACGCCGCCGGGGGTCTGGAATCCGATGCCTTCCACCTCAAGGTGGCGCATGATACCTTCCGCGACGTTCATGCCAAAGGCGCTGCCTCCGGTGAGGAAGATGGAATTGACGCGCTCAACGAGGGTTCCGGGGCGGAGGAGGTCGGTTTCGCGGGTGCCAGGTGCGGCACCGCGAACCTCAACGCCGCCAATAGCGCCATCGTCGGGAAAGAGGAGGACGGTCGTGCCCGTCACGGCGTCCCTGTCCGTGATGTGCGCGAGGCGGACGCCCGGAACGGACGTGATGGTCAGGTTCTCGTTCATCAGACGCTCAGGGCGTCCCAACAGCGCATTCGCGCCATGCGTGCTGCCCCTCCTCCCGTTCAGGCGGCGCGCCTCATAAAACAAAATGATACAGCGAAGAGCCGTGTTGCGGGGCTAATTCAGCGACAGTTATGCTGAAGGTGTGATGCATTTCCGCCCCGATGTTCAGCGGCTATTTCTGATTGCCATATCTGTTCTGGCGATTGGCCTTGTGCTTGGGGGCATTGCGTGCGAGGTTGCGGAAGACACGCCGACGCCGGTACCACCGCCGCCCACGTTTACGCCTATTCCGACAGCAACAGCGATTCCCGCATCAGCTGACATGACCGATTCGGCTATGGATTCGGACTGCCCGACTCCGGTGGCCGCTACGCCCGTAGAGAGAGAGGAGCCCCTTACCGTGACTGAAAAGCTGAATCAATGGTCCGCGCCGCCTGAGATGCAGATTGATCCCGCGAAATGCTATTCAGCGACCTTTGAGACGGAGGTCGGGAGTTTCGTCATCGAACTGACTGCGGACAAGACGCCGATTACCGTGAATAACTTTGTGTTCCTGGCGCGTGAGGGGTACTACGACAACACAACGTTCCACCGCGTGATTTCCGATTTCATGGCGCAAGGCGGCGACCCGTCCGGGACGGGGAGACGCGGACCCGGATACACGATTCCGGACGAGTTTGATCCGACACTCCGCCACGACGGGCCGGGCATTTTGTCGATGGCCAACGTGGGACAGCCGAATACGGGAGGCGCGCAGTTCTTCATCACGTTCGGCCCGACGCCGTGGCTGGATGATGCGCACGCTGTGTTTGGCCGCGTGACGGAGGGGATGGACGTGGTACGGGCGATCCGCATCAGGGACCCGCAGTCGGACCCGAACCCGGGCACAGGCCTCATCAGCGTGACAATAACGGAAACAGAAGCGAATTAGGCATTGTCGCGCGAGTCATAACGCGCCATAATGACGCATCAAACAGCTAATCACGTCTTTAGTGGCTGACGACGACTCGGATTGAGTCACGGGAGGGGAGGACGCGATGGACTTTCGATTGAACGCGGACGACCAGGCTCTGCAGGATGAGGCGCGCGCATTTACGCGAACCGAGTGGAGCGAGAAGGTCGCCGACCCGCGTGGGTGGGATGACATGGGCCTGCTGTCCCCGTATCACGCGGATGACGAGGCTCTGAAGGCGCAGCGGGATTTCTCCAAGAAGCTTGTGGACAAGGGCTGGTGGACGATGCACTGGCCGGAGGAGTATGGCGGCCGCGCCGCAGCCATCACCACACAGCTTGCCTATCGCGAGGGCATGGCCTATGAGGGCGCTCCGGCATCGTTCGGCGGCGGTCTTGTCGCGCCCGTGCTGATGATCCATGGCACGGAGTGGCAGAAGGAAGAGTTTTTGCCGAAGATGGCCAACGCGGATATCGATTTCGCGCAGGGATTCTCCGAGCCAAACGCAGGATCCGACCTCGCAAGCCTGCAGACGCGAGCAGTCCGCGACGGCGACGATTACATCATCAACGGCCAGAAGATCTGGACGTCCGGCGCGCACTACGGCGAGTGGTACCACGTGCTGGTTCGCACAGACCCGGACGCGCCGAAGCATCGCGGCATCAGCTATGTCCTGATGCAGCTGCGCGATGAGGGCGAGGTGGTGCCGGGCGTCACCCTGCGACCGCTGTTCGACATGACGGGCACGCGGCGCTGGAGCGAGGTGTTCTTTGACAACGTGCGGGTTCCGGTTCGGAACCTCATCGGCGAGGAGAACCGGGGCTGGTACGCGGCGATGACGACGCTCTCCTTTGAGCGCTCCGGCATCGAGACCGCGGCCAAGTACCTCGGTGAGCTTGATCGATTCCTCACGGTCGTGCGGGACACCCGCTTCAACGGTGAGGCGGTGCTGAGCGATCCACTCATTCGGCACAAGGTGGCCGACCTCAAGATCGAGCTTGAGACGCGCCGGATGCTGTCGTATCGCGTTGCGTTCATGCAGTCGCGTGGCGAACTGCCCGTGAAGGAAGGCTCCATGGGTAAGGCGTGGGGCGACAATCTTGGTAAGAAGTGGCCTCAACTGATGGCGAGCATCCTGCAGGAGTACGGTCGACTTGGCCTTGGCGAGTCGCGCGCTCCGATGGGCGGCTATCCGGGCTTCCGCTATGGCGCGATGCACGGGAGCGGCCTCGGCGGCGGGACGACGGAGATCCAGCGCAATCTGATTGCGCAGAGGGGTCTGGGGCTGCCTCGGTAGGCCCAATCAGTTTCGAAGAGCATGGGGGCGGCCATTTGGCCGCCCCTTTGTTCGTTTTGGTTTAGTCCGTGACTTTGCTTGTCGTTCGCCATGTGATGATGGCGGCGCGGCGGGGGGCGACGCCGGAGACGGCGCGACTCTTTCCGGGCTAAGTGCAATAGGAAAGACCGAGTTCCGCCAGGTCATTCAGTGCGGCTGTGCGCAGCCCAGCGGGTATGCAACCGACAAAGTCATTGCCCCTTGTGGAGAACGACCGGAGGTTGGCCAGGTTGCCCAACTCGGGCGGAATCTCGCCACCAAGCATGTTGTGTTCCAGCTCCAGGTCCAAGAGTTTTTCAAGATTGCCAATAGTACTGGGTATGCGACCGGTGAGACGGTTATTGGCCAGAGACAGGTGCCTAAGATCAGCCAGCCGGCCCAACTCCGGTGGAACCTCGCCGCCAAGCATGTTGCCCTGCAGCGCGAGGAATTCGAGACCTTCGAGATTGCCAATGCTGCCGGGTATGTGACCGGTCAGATCGTTATGGGCTAGAAACAAGCCATTGAGATTAGTCAGGTTGCCCAACTCAGGTGGTATTTCTCCGGTCAATTGGTTAAAGCCAAGGTATAGGGTAAACAGCCTGGATAATCCTCCCAATTTCGCCGGGATTGGGCCAGTTAGCTGATTGATGCTAAGGGATAAAGAGAACAAGTTTTTGAGGTTGCCCAGTTCCGCTGGAATCCCTCCGCTTAGCCAGTTCTGAGTAAGCTCCAACCTGACGAGACTGGACAGCGAGCCCAATTCGGGAGGGATCTCTCCAGCCAACCGGTTGTCCTGCAATTCAAGGTGAGTTACACAGCCGAGCTCGTCGGTTGTCACGCCATGCCAGGTTCCAATCGGCTCCATCGTCAACCAGTTGAGGTCAGAGGTCCAGTTTTCTCCGTCTGTGGAGTCGTATAACGCGACCAAGGAGATACGGTCGCGCTCCGGGCATCCCAAGACCGGAGTTGGGGTGGGCTCCGGTGTTGATGTGGGAGCAACGGTAGGTATGGGGGTCGAGGTTGGAATAACGGTTGGGGTGGGAGTTTGGGCCAGGGTAACAGTTGGCGCGAGAATGGGGGCGGACCCCGGCGTCGCAGCGGGACTCAATCTATCGGAACACCCGGTTAGCATTGCGGCAAAGAGCATCACGGCCAGCACGGTCATTGTTGCGATTTGCTTTGACATCGTCGCTCTTCTGCGTGATCCAGCCCTCCGTGCAGGAGAAAACGAGTACGCACATCCTATTTGCGAGCGTACTTCTCAAATACGTTACCGTGTCTGTGTAACCGAAATGTAACCACTGCGTGCGAAGCGCATGACGTTTTGTAACTTCTCGCAGAAAAGGCATGATTTTCCCTGTTTTGCTTATTCCTGCGCCCCGTGAGGTCATCGAGATAACGAGTCGAGGGCGTTCTCTGCGGCGCTGCGTTTAGTCTACTTGCTCGTTTTCCAGGTGATGATGGCGGAGCGGCGAGGGGCGACGCCGGAGACGGTGTAACCGTGAGGCGTTTCATCCAGGAGTTCATCGAGGGCGGCGAGGAGGCGAGAGTCCGCAGGGGTGTTTTCTTCAACATCGAACCGACGACGGAGCTGAGCCGTGATTTGGTTGCGGTCGCGGCCCATGACGGGGGTTTCGGGTGGGAGCATGGTTACGTCCGGGTGGATGTTCATCGCCCAGAGGAGTTCTAGCAGCTCAGGCACGCCGGGCATGGCGGTGGGGACAGCGCCGAAGACGCGCTCATAGAAGGGGACCTCAAGGGCGCTGGGCGCTTCCATCATCTCGACGATGGCAATACGACCTGATGCGCGCTCCTGCATCTTTGTGATGAATGCCGCGCCCTCCGGGACGTGGTGCAGCACCAGAGAACAGAGCACCAGATCAGCCGCCTCAACATCTGCATCCTCCCACCGTTCGCTTATGACAGTGATGTTGGAGAGGCCAGCTTCGGCGGCGCGCTCCTGCAGCATGCCGACGGCCTCCTCTGACGGCTCGACGACCGTGACGTGTTTGGCGCGGGTGGCAAGCGGGAGGGCGAATCGGCCGGCGCCGCCGCCAACGTCGAGGACGGTTGTGTCCGCGTCGATCAGATCAAAGAGGGCGTTGACGGTCGAGTCATCCGTGCGATGGATGTCACGGGGCCGGTTGGTGTAGGAGAATCCGCCGTGGCCACCGTGGACGTGGCCGCCGCTATGGCCGTGGCCGTCGTCATGGTCGTCATGTCCCGGGGCGTGGCCGCTTCGTATCGTTGCCGCCTCGCGGTCGTGGGCGATAATTCTCTCTCGCCACGCATCGATTGCAGATTGCATCGTCATCTTTGAGTTCCCTTCATGTCGTTCACTCTTGAAATTGTAGGATTGCCGCTCCCACTGTTGGCTAGCCCTTTTGAGTCTCAATTGGGGTCTTGAATCGGCTACACTGTGGCATCAGAAGCCCGGTGGATTCCGGCTTTCGTCGGAATGAGGGGAGTTGGGCCCCGCCTACGTGGGGGATTCGGAGGGAGGCGTTATGGACTTCCAGCAGTCGGTTGAGGACCTCGCGTTTCGCGATGAGATTCGCGATTTTGTGCAGGCAAATTGGGATGATACCCGCTACCACATGAATGACGTGTCCAACGCGTCGTGGCACCTGGATGATCCGGAGGCGCTGGACGCGGCGCATCAATTCGCCAAGAAACTTGTCGACAAGGGCTGGTACACGATGCACTGGCCCACGGAGCACGGCGGGCAGGACGCCGGTTTCACGCGGATGCTGACCTACCGTGAGGAGATGGCGTACCGGGGCGCGCCGGCGAGCGGGGCGTTTGGCGGGGACGCTGTGATCCTGCACGGCACGCCGTGGCAGAAAGAGGAATGGCTGCCGAAGATTGCGACGGCGGACATGCCCATCGCGCTGGGACTCTCGGAGCCGGGCAACGGGTCCGACCTGGCGGGCGTGACGACGCGGGCGGTGCGCGACGGCGATGACTATGTGATCAACGGGCAGAAGATGTGGACTTCCACGGCGCACCATTCGACGTGGATACGGATGCTGGTTCGGACGGACACGGACGCGCCCAAGCATCGTGGCCTTTCGATCTTCTTTGTGCCGCTGGATTCTCCCGGCATCACGATCCGCCCCATCCATGACATGGCGGGTCGGCGTCGGTGGAGTGAGGAATTCTTTGAGGACGTACGCGTGCCGTCACGCTACATGCTCGGCGAGGAGAATCGCGGGTGGTACGTGATGGCGGCGTCGCTGACGGCGGAGCGAGTGGAGGTTGGATCACCCGCCGCGCTGCTGCGCGAGTGGGAGCGGTTCGTGGACTTTGCGCGGACGTACCGCGTTGACGGCGGGACGCCGCTGGATGATCCTATCAATCGCCAACTTCTAGCGGACCTGCGGGTGAAGCTCGGCATGTTCCGGGCCATCTGCTGGAAGGGCGCGTGGGACAGCCGGCAGGGCGAGGATGTATCACGGATCGCGTCGATTTCCCGCGTGCTGTCCGGTGAGCTAGTGCAGGAGCTGTGGCGCGGATTCACGCGGATCATCGGCGATGCGGCGCTTGTGATGCCGTACGGCGCGGAGTGGGCTCCGATGGACGGATTCATCGGGGTGAACGCGTTGATGAGCACGGGCCGGACGTTCGGTCACGGCACGAAGGAGATCCAGCGGAATATCGTGGCGACGCGGGGGCTTGGGCTGCCGAGGTAGGGGGAATGCACTCGTTTCTTTGGTGAGCGTCGAGGATTTGATCAAGGCGATTTCGTCATGAGCAGGTTGGAGTGGATAGCATGGAAATCGTTTTGATTCCCGTTGCTATTGCCCTAATACTACTGGGCGGATTATCCACCTTAGGCAATAGTTTCTCAATAATTGTGGGCGGCATTGGCACTGTGCGGTCGATTTTTGGATGGAATTCGAGCGAAAGATTCTACAAGATTGGATACATAGCCTGGTTGCTGGGCCCCATTGGTCTTTGGATTGTACTTTCGGTTGTTTCTGTAATCATGGCTTTCGAGACTAGAGGAGCAAGCCCGGATTTAGGCTTCATCGTCATTCCGGGCGCAATTGGTGTGCTTATCATAAACTCTTTGATTTGGCTTTTTTCTTACGGTTGGATGGACCAGGTAGTTATGGGTTTTCCGGAGGAGGCTATTCCGAGCTACAAGCGGTCTTTCATTCCCATGCTTTGCATTCCCTTTGCCAATGTTATTCCTTACATGATTTTCGCCGCAGTAGGTATCGGTTTGTATAGCGAGTAGGCTATGGTTCGGCGGATACTTACCCGAAGCACGACGCCCCAATCCTCGAATGACCGACTTCAGGACGCTTTCGGGAACGACGATGGTGAGCGGGGTGTGGGACGCCGAGTTAGGGGGTTGGTGGGACCCCCCTTGGATGAGGCTGTAGAGTTTAATCAAGGCGATTTCGTCATGAGCAGGTTGGAGTGATGATGATTCCTGATTGGACCCAACCCGCAAATACCGCTTTTGTGTCTGCGCCACTTCTCATATTGTTTGGCGCCGGGTTGCTCTGGGCACCTGTGGGGGGAGTAATCGCAGCATGGCTTGCTCGTAAAAGCGGCTTCCCCGTGATACAGGCTTTTGGTCATGGCGCCCTTGCGTCGATCTTGCTTCTGGTTCCGTGGCTCATTTTGGTAGCTCGTTATCTTAGATGGAGATCGGCTGATAGCCTCGCTGAAAGGGCATACGGAGCAATCATTGTTCTTTGGCTCCTCTTTCCCATTGCGGTGTTCTGCATCTTCTACGGTTACCTGGTCTTGCTAATGCTCGGACTTTCCTTGACATACGGGAATGATGATTCGGGGCTAGCGATATTGTTCGCTATGGTTGGTTCAGTAGCCGTTCTTGCGGAAATCATCATGTGGAACAGGGAACGAAGATGGATGTCTGATTTTAAAGACGAAATCAGCATCTACTCGACAGGGGGCGCGATTCCCCTATCCCTAAGGCAAATGACCCCATTTGCAGGGGCCTTGCTGTGGAGCATCGTGATGCCGTTGTTGTTCGGCACTGCCGTTTATGTGCTTTTGCGGTAAACGTGAGTGCAGGTAAACTCACGGGTGCTCTCTGGAAGCCGGGGGAGTACATCACGGGGCGGAATATCTGGCATGGGCGGGTGTTCACGGCCTGGGCATTTGTTGTTGTCGAGGATCGCGGGGATTTGATTGCGGCTTGTACCCCGCCGGGGACTGTCTGGAAACGCCCTGTCGATCTTGAAGGCAATGACGTTCGGCTGCCGCATGGTGAATGGGAGCTGCGCGACGACGTCTGGTATGGAAATGGAATGGTGCGCGTGTTCCTAGAGGGCGCTGCCCATTCGGTGCTGGTCTTCCTTGGGGACGGCGACGTGCGGTGGTGGTATGTGAACCTGGAAACGCCTTTTCGGCGGACCGCTATCGGCCTCGATACGACCGACCTACACCTTGATGTCGTGTTTCCGCCTGATCTCAGTGAGCCGCAGTGGAAGGATGAGGATGAGGTCGAGGAGGCAGTCACGTACGGCAGCATGACTCGCGAGGATGCCGATGGGGCGCGCGCGGAGGCGGAGCGGGCCATCGAGTGGATACAGAGCGGGAATCATCCGGCTATCGACGATCGCTGGCGCACGTGGACGCCGCCAACCGAATGGGGAATTCCGACGCTGGCTCCCGGTTGGGAGACGCTGCCGCCAGCGATTACTTAGGTGATTTGCGGGGGCTCTGGATTCCTCGGCTACGCTCGGAATGACAGGAACGGTTTTGGCTGGGGAACGTGGATTCGAACCACGACTAACAGATCCAGAGTCTGTCGTCCTACCGTTAGACGATTCCCCAGCAGAGGCATCGCGCTATCCATAGTACCCCCAATCGCAAGGTTGGGAGATGACGGAGGGGGCGCGTTCCCCGTTCGGGACCCCCCTTCGACTACGCTCAGGGCGAACGGGGACCCTTCGACATGCTCAGGGTGAACGGGGGCGGCGCTACGCGCCGCACTGGATTCCCGCCCCGTATCAAGTACGGGACATGCTTTCGCGGGAATGACGAGTTGCTTACGAAATCGAGCCCCCAGATTCCTCGACTGCGCTCCGAATGACAAAGGGGGCGTACACTATCCACATGACCACTACTGAATCTGAGAGCAAATTCTCGGACCTTGAGACCGTTTCCATCAGCGTCTCCGGCATGACGTGCGCCGCGTGCGTGATGCACGTGGAGCATGCGCTGACGGACGTGCCCGGCGTGTCAGAAGCGCGGGTGAACCTGGCTAGCGAGCGGGCCGTCGTCGAGGTCCCGGAAGGGCTTTCGTTTGATGTGCTCGCCTCCGCAGTCAAGGACGCGGGCTATGGCGCGCGGACGGAGACGCAGCGGCTGTTCATCGAGCCCGAGCAGGGCAGCGACAACGACCGTGACCGGGCCGTGACGGCCTTGATGAATCTGCGCGGTGTCCGGTGGGTGACTCCGGATGAGGAGGACCCCACAGCTCTGACCATCGAGCACTACAGCGCGGCCGTGGACGCCAGCGATCTGCGGGGCGCGGTGGTGGGAGCGGGGCTGCGGGTTGCCGCGATTGAGGAGAAGGAAGACGCCCGCGTCGTCGCCAAAGAGGAGGAGGAGCGGGCGCTCCGCATGCGATTCCTCGTTGCTCTGTCCAGCGGCGCGTTCGTCATGCTGCTTGGAATGCTCAGCGCTGTGCCCGATCAGTTCGCGCACTTGATCATGTTCGCTATCGCGACGCCGATCCAGTTCTGGGCGGGGTCGCTCTTCTATGCCAGCGCATGGTCGGCGCTCAAGCAGCGCACGTCCAATATGAATACGCTCATTTCTCTTGGAACGACGGCGGCGTATCTCTACAGCGTGGCGGCGACGTTCGCGCCGGGGTTCTTTGAGTCGGCGGGTGGGGAAGCGGCGGTCTACTACGACACAGCGATCATCATCATCGCGCTCATCCTCATGGGGCGGTGGATGGAGGCACGAGCGCGGGGCAGGGCATCGGATGCTATCGCCTCGCTCCTGGGCCTGCAGCCGAAATCGGCGCGCGTCATGCGTGACGGGGCAGAGGTGATGCTGCCAGTGGAGAGCGTGCTGCCCGATGACATCGTTGCCGTGCGTCCCGGGGAGCGGCTGCCGGTGGACGGAGTCGTTACCGAGGGGGCGTCCACGATCGACGAGTCGATGCTGACGGGGGAGAGCATCCCCGTCGATAAGCGCGAGGGCGATGAGGTTTACGGCGCGACGGTGAACGGGACGGGCGCGTTCCGGCTGCGCGCGACGCGGGTTGGCAAGGACACGGCGCTCTCGCAGATTGTGCGACTTGTGGAGGAGGCGCAGGGTTCAAAGGCGCCGGTACAGCGGCTTGCCGATCTGATTTCGTCGTATTTCGTGCCGACGGTCGTTGCCGTCTCTATCATCACGTTCGTCTTCTGGATCACCCTGGGGCCCGACCCGGCCTTCACGCTGGCCACGCTGAATATGGTGGCGGTGCTGATCATCGCCTGCCCGTGCGCGTTGGGACTGGCCACGCCGACGGCCATCATGGTCGGCACGGGCAAGGGCGCTGAGAATGGTGTTCTCATTCGCAACGCGCAGGCGCTTGAGCTTGCCAGCAAGATTCGCACCGTCGCGCTGGACAAGACGGGAACGATCACGCAGGGGCGTCCCGCTGTCACGGATATTTTGAAAGTTGACACTGCCGCTGAGAGTGATTTATTGAGTATTGCCGCAGCAGTTGAGGCCCATTCAGAGCACCCGCTTGCCGAGGCCGTGCTATCTCGCGCTGGCAAGACTGCGGGGCAGGGCATGACGGTCACGGACTTTGAGGCGCTGCCGGGCGCGGGCGTGACGGCCAGTGCCGACGGTCGTGCCGTAATTGTCGGCAGCGCGCGCCTGCTTGCCGAGCGTGGAGCGTCAATGCCGGACAACCTGCATGAGGGTGCTGATGCACTTGCCGAGCAGGGCAAGACGCTCATGTTCGTCGCAGTGGACGGCGAGGCCATAGGAGTTCTGGCCATCCAGGATCCGGTGAAGCCGTCGGCGATACGCGCTGTTGAGAGACTCCATGCGCTTGGCGTCGGCACGGTGATGCTGACGGGTGATAACCGGGCGACGGCGGAGGCCATCGCGCGGCAGGTCGGCATTGAGGAGGCGCGCGCGGAGGTTCTGCCCGCGCAGAAGGCGGAGGCGGTGGCCGCGCTGCAGACCGGAGAGGGCCGCGTTGCGATGGTGGGCGACGGCATCAATGACGCGCCCGCGTTGGCGCAGGCGGATGTCGGCATCGCCATCGGGACGGGGGCGGACGTTGCGATGGAGGCCTCCGACGTGACGTTGGTGAGCGGCGATCCGAACGGCATTCCGACGGCTATCCAGCTCTCCCGCCGTACAGTGCTCACCATCTGGCAGAACCTGTTCTGGGCGTTCATCTATAACGTGACACTTATTCCGATTGCGGCGGGCGCACTGTATCCGATTTTCGGCGACGGCGTGCCGTCCGGCTTGCAGTTCATGCTCGGCGAGCACGGGTTTTTGAATCCGATGATGGCCGCGGCCGCGATGGCGATGTCCAGTGTGAGTGTGGTGCTGAACTCTCTGCGGTTGAAGGGGTTTAGGGCGAGGTAAACTCCGGCCAGTAGTTGCGCTCCCCTTTTCGTGTCCACGCCACGTTCTTGTGGAGTAGGATTGAGTATTGTTCCTGGTGGAGTTCACCGTGGATGGAGGTCTCGGAAGATGGTCGGCAAGTTTTTGGGGTTTTTGCAGAAGGAGGAGCCGGAGGAGGACCCGGTCTGCCACATGATGGTGAGTCCGAGCAAGCCGCCCGGAGGCTCGTATGAGTATGAGGGGACGACGTATTACTTCTGTGGGCCCGGGTGCCGTGTCGCTTTCTCCAAGGAGCCGGAGGCGTACTTGAGCGGCGAGAAGAGCATGGAGATGTGAGAGCCCCATCGCGGTTGACCAGTTCGCCGCTGCACACTTTCTATTGGCATAGCTGGAATTTCTGCGCTTTGTTCATTCTTATGAACGGGCGCAGTATTTTTTGTCGTTGAGCAGTTGATTCGGAGGTAGTGAACATGACCGTATCTACAGCGCGTGAGTTTGACGTGATCGTGATTGGGACGGGGTCCGGTGTGAGCATCGCGGATTCCGCGGCGGCGGAAGGCCTGACGGCAGCCATCGTGGAGAGCGGGCCGTTCGGCGGCACCTGCGTCAACTGGGGCTGCATCCCCTCCAAGCAGCTCATTCATTCCGCCGACGTGATGGAGGTCATCGACAAGGCTGCTGATTTCGGCATCAATGCTCGCGTTGAATCGATCGATTGGGACAAGATCGTTAGCCGCGTGGTTTCCGAGGCGGACGATGCCGCCAACATCATTGAGTCGCGGTACATACGCAATGACAAGGTGATTTTGTACAAGGGTGAGGGGCGGTTCGTTGATCACAAGACGATGGAGATCAACGGGGAGCGGATCACTGCGCCGATGATCATGCTTGCTGCGGGCAGCCGCCCCGTTGTGCCGCCAATCCCGGGCATCGACGACGTACCGTACCTGACATCCGATGAGGCGCTGCGGTACGACAAGCAGCCGACCCAACTCATCATTGTGGGCGGCGGGTTCGTTGGGATTGAGCTTGCGCACTTCTACGGGGCGCTTGGGACGGACGTGACGGTTGTACAGCGCGGGCCGACGCTGCTACCCATCGAGGACGAGGATGTGTCGCGGCGTTTCACGGACCTGTTCAGGCGCAAGCACCGCGTGATTCTCGACGCGGAGACGCGCAGCGTGTCACACAACAACGGCGAGATTTCGTTGGAGATCACGACGCCGAGCGGTGACGAAACCATCATCGGCGATACGCTGCTGCTCGCGACGGGGCGGCGTCCGAACTCGGACCGGCTGGACCTGGACAAGACGGGTGTTGAGACGAACGCCCGCGGGCTGGTGGTTGTTGACGAGTACCTGGAGACGAACGTGCCGGGCATCTGGGCGCTGGGCGACGTGGTGGGTCGATACCAGCTGAAGCACAACGCGAACTGGGAGTGGTGGTACGCCGACCACAATATGTTTGAGCGCGGACCGAAGGAGGCCGTGAATTATCACGCGATGCCGCATGCGGTGTTCGCCTCGCCGCAGGTTGGCGCGGTGGGCATGACGGAGCAGCAGGCGCGCGAGCAGGGCGTGCCGTACGTGCTGGGGACGTATGAGTACGCGTGGACGGCGCACGGCGTGGCCATTGGGGATCTGACGGGCTTCGTGAAAATCATCGCGCACGCGGAGACGCGAGAGATCCTCGGCGCTCACATCATGGGGTCGGACGCGGCGACGCTGATCCAGGACCTCGCGAACGGGATGCGCATCGGCCTGACCACGGATGTGTATTCGCAGGGCATTTACGTGCATCCCGCCGCGCCGGAGGTCGTTTATCGAGCGATGCGATCCGTGCCGGGGACAAAGATGCCTCCCGTCTGAACCGTTTGGCGAGATACAATTGCCCATTGATAAATGGGCAGTTTAAGTCTAGGTTAATGGCGTCAGCGTTGTGCCATCGGAGTAGCTCAGAGGGGAGGCCCCATGAGTAACGAGGAGCGAGCTGCGCGGAAGACCAAGGCAGCAGGCTTGGCGTTTATGGTCGGAATAGTCCTTTCGTTTGTTGCGCCATTTTTCCTTCCGGGTGGATTCCTCATTGAATACACGGACCCAGCGGACTACGTGGGTACTGTCGCTGTACTGGCAGACTATCCAAACATTGGTCACGTGTCTTCAACAGTTTCGATTATCGGCATGCTTCTGATGATTGGGGCAGTGATTCGGCTTTACACCTTATCTGAGGGTGAAGGCGCTCTGGCCCGTCCTATTCTCTGCTTCGGCATTATTCTGACCGTGGTTGAGTGGGCTTTGGTCATCCTTGGACACGCCGAGCGGCACCTCCTGCTCCATCTCCTGCAGCGTGGCGAGGACACCCTGGGCCCTGAAGGGATGGCGCAGTTTGAGTTACTCGCAATAGGAGGATACGCGGACATGGTTGGGGCGTTTCTGGCGTCCCTGTTCATCTTGCCGTTTGCCTCATTCCTCCTGGGTCTTGGCCTGGTGATGTGCATCAAGGAGATGAACATCTATAAGATTGCAAGCTATGCGCTGATGCTGGTTGGAGTCGTGACCTTTGTAGTCGTCAACGCGGGCATGCACCTCACTGATCTGGATCTGGAGACGCTACTGGTCGTCAACAACGTGACCCTAATGGTGGGCTCGGTGGCGCTGTTCATCATCGGCTTCGGTATGTACCAGGGCCGCAGCGAGCTTTCCCCGGCAGACTAGACTTCCTGGTCAGTCCACACTAGCTAATACGGACTAGAAACCCCTGCCGCCCCTTCAAGAGGGGCGGCAGGGGTGGTTTTGGGGGTACAGCGCGAGGGGGGGACATTAAGCCCGCGGCGCGTTTGGGGTGAATTCCCGCGAGATTGGCTGGTTTGTGATAGGTTGCGAGCAAGCCTTATGCCGGTTGAGGAGCTAAGCGGCCCTAGGACTACAAGGAAATGGAGGAACGAACAGCCCATGCGGCGACAGCACTTCGGTGACAACTATGACATCACAAAGAGATTCTTGATGAGCTGCTTGGCTCCTAATGGCCCGTGGGGCATCATCCCCATGTTCACGGACGAATGGAGCCAACAGTGGATTGAAGAGTTCGAATGCCTGCTTGGGGGAAAGGTACTGATAACTGAGTGCATCAAGGCCACACGACGTAGAGAACAAGTTACTACTGCGGGGAATTGGGATGGGCACATCTTCATTGATCCTGATACAGGAATCCGATCCCCGTCGTCGAGTGCCACTTCTACGAAACTCGTAAGACTAGAAGAGCTTATCCGAGAGTCCAGGGAACATCGCAACAACATAATTCTAGTCTTCGACCAGAGCTATGCTAATGCCAAGTTACCAGACAAGATTCAGGCGATGTTAGAAAAGCTTGAACACCTCATAGGGAATGGTGTTCTTGGATTCGGTTACATAGGCCAAGCTTCATTCCTCGTCTTGTCCTGTGATCCAAGTGTGCTAGAGCAGGCTCGGGAGAACCTCCTGTGTGCCGGAGTTCCTGGCTGCCGCTTGGTTTGTCTAGACGACTCTCCCGGCTAGGGCAACTTCTGGATCCCTGCTTTCGCGGGAATGACGATTGGTTGGTAGGGCGCGGCTTTAGATTCCTCGGCTGCGCTCGGAATGACATGGGTCGGCTGGTTATCCGTTCGGGAGCCCCCTTCGACTACGCTCAGGGCGAACGGGTAACGGAGTTAGGTTCCTAGGCTGCGCTCAGGGTGAGCGGGGTTGGATCACCCCCACCCTGACCCTCCCTCGTCAAGGGGGAGGGAAGTGGAGCGCTCAGAGGGCGCTGTTTGTCCTCGCCTTCGCGGGGGATTCGTGAGTGGCGCTACGCCAATCATCTAGGTGTTGGCTGACACCTCCGGGTCCAGGTCATCGTCGTAGTCAGGTTCGGGCATGAGGACGAATTCGGGGTATGACTCCATGCGGAGTTCGCCGGCGTCCTGACCGAGTTCTTCGACTTGGCGGGATACTCTCGCGCTCAGCGTCATGTCCAGCGCCTTCCAGACGAGCCAGGCGATGCCGAAGACTGTGACGCCGATGACGACGACGCCCAGCAGTTGGACATGGAACTGCGCTCCAACCGTGATGGCCGCCGCCAAGGTTCCCCAGATGCCCGCAAAGAGGTGGGCGGGAACCGCGCCAACGACATCGTCGACCTTGACGCGCTCAAGGAGGCGCAGTCCGACCGTGCAGATAAGTCCTCCAATTGCGCCAATGATGATGGCCCAGTAGTGGTCGACAAAGTTGGGCGCGGCGGTGATGGAGACAAGGCCCGCTATCGCGCCGTTCAGGACGGCGAACAAGTCCGTGCGCCCCAGGATGTACCGGGACGTGAAGAGGGCGACCAACACGCCGGACGCTGCTGACAGGTTGGTGTTCACGAGGACGATGCTGATCCAGACGGCGTCAACGGCGCTGCCGAGGGCGAGCTGCGATCCGCCGTTGAATCCCAGCCAGCCGAACCAGAGGATGAAGACTCCCAATGTGACGGAGATGATATTGGAGGGCGGGGTGGGACGCGCGGTGCCATCACGACGGAACTTGCCCAGCCGCGGGCCGACGACAATGAGGCCGGCCAGCGCAGCCCAACCGCCGGTGCTGTGGACGATTGTGGAGCCGGCGAAGTCGGTGAAGCCGAGTTCATTCAGCCAGCCTCCGCCCCACGTCCACGCGCCGATGAGGGGGTAGATGAAGGCCGTGAGGCAGAGGGTGAAGATGAAGAACGACCACATCTTGACTCTCTCCGCGAGGGCGCCGGAGACGATGGAGGCGGTGGTGGCGACGAAGACCATCTGGAAGAACCAGTCGGACATGGTGGAGTAGCCGGATTCTTCCAAAACACCCGCTGCCGATGCTCCTGCTTCAGCTTCAAGCAGCGCTACCTCTGCCGCAGTTGAGCTGTAGGTGAGGGTAAACGTGCCGATGAGATTGCCAACGTTAAGGCCGAGGACGTTCAAATCACGGCCAACGTCCACGTACATGAGGTTGTAGCCGATGATGTAGTAGGCGAGTCCGGCGATGGAATAGAGGCCGATGTTCTTCATGCAGATCATGGCGGCGTTCTTGGTCCGGACGGACCCGGTTTCCAGCATGGTGAACCCGGCGCACATCCACATGACGAGCGCGCCCCAGATGAGGAATGAGAGGGTGTTGAAGACGAAAGCGGTTTCCTGTTCAACACCCTGCGCATGCGCGACGGCGGGTCGGAGAAGCATGAGCAGCAGGGTTGCGATGCCAGTCGCGGTCAAGATGGCGGGGATACGCTGATTGGTCATCAGCCACTGCATCACTCTCATCGTTGCTCCCTCCAAATGCGCCGGAAGAATCAGAGCCAACGGCTATTCGGACTTTATCACTATCATGGGGAGCGGCGTTCAGGAATTGAGACTGTTGGATTCGCACCCGGTATCAAATACGGGATAGACCTTCGTGAGAGTCTCATTTTAGATTGACACGAGCGAGAGTGAATGGGACTATATTTGGCTGTGCGGCGTTGAGGATCGCAAGCTATTTTGTTAAGAGGAACTACACATGAGCAAACGAAATCAAGGACGGTGGCGCGATAAGCTGGAAGGGTCGCAGGTTCACGAAGTCGTAATCGTGGGCGCTGGAGCGGCCGGGCTAGGATGCGCGGTGGCCCTCCAGGAATTTGGCGTTGATGACGTCATCATCCTCGATCGTCACGAGATCGGCGCCTCGTTCCGGCGGTGGCCACAAGAGATGCGCTTCATCACGCCATCGTTCACTTCGAACGCGTTTGGGCTGCTTGATCTCAACGCGATCGTCCCCGCCACTTCGCCCGCCTATACGCTCGACCGCGAGCACCCCAGCGGAGCCGCTTACGCGAAGTACCTCGACAACGTTGCCCACCACTACGAGCTCCAGGTGAAACCCGGCATTGATGTCAGTTCCGTGACGGTTGAGGAGAACGGAACGTTCACACTCACGACGAGCGACCGGCCGGTGCGGGCGCGACATCTCATCTGGGCGGCCGGAGAGTTCCAGTACCCGAACCGCAATTCAATCCCGGGCGCCGAATTCTGCCGCCACTCTTCCGACGTCAACACATGGCAGGAACTGGAGGGCGACCGTTTCACGGTAATCGGCGGCTACGAGAGCGCCGCGGACGCGACCATCTCACTGGTGCAGTTGGAGAAAGACGTGACGGTGCTGGCGCGGTATGCGACATGGAAGAGAGAAGACCCGGACCCGAGCATCTCCCTCTCCCCGTTTTCCCGTGAACGTCTTGAATGGGCCAACTCCACGGGCTCCGTGACCCTCCTCGACAGTGTCGACATCACTTCGGTGCGGGAGGACGGTGAGAGTTGGGTCGTTCAAGCATCGGACGGCCGCGAGTGGATGAGCGAGACACAACCGATTCTCGCGACCGGCTTCAAGGGGTCTCTCGACCACCTCGACGGAATGATTGAGTACGATGAGGACGGCGATCCCATCGTTACAGAGGAGGCCGACGAGTCCACGCTGGTGCCGGGCCTGTTCCTCTCCGGCCCTATCGTTCAGCACCGGGGCGTGAACTTCTGCTTCATCTACAAGTTCCGCCAACGCTTTGCAGTGGTCGCCGACTCAATTGCACAGCGTCTCGGAATCGACACTACGGAAGCGGTTGAGGCCCGCCGGGCGGCGGGGATGTACCTGGACGACCTCTCCTGCTGCGTTGAATCCTGTGCATGCTAAGCGACGTGAAATCGACGTAATCGCGCCCGACCCGGTCAACCTTGAACGACCGCCGTTGCGGGCGGGATGGCAGAACACGCCGCGATACGGACCCCTTGATCACACGGTCGCAGGCCCCGCGATCGCGATTGTCCTCCTGATTCTGCCGGCTGTGCTCGCCGTGATGGGCGCGAACCAGGTGGCCGGCTGGCTTGACCCGCTGATCGTGTCTGTAACGACACCCCTGGCCGAGAGTATAGACGGCTGGCCAGGAGCGCTTGGGGCTGTTTTCGCAGGCGACTACGGACTGCTCACAATGGGGCCGCTGCTTTTCGTGTGGGCGGTCCCCACGGTGCTGGTGTACTCGGTGCTGATCAGCGCATACAAGGCAAGCGGCCTTGCGGATCGCATCGGGACGGCGCTCCACCCGCTCTTGCGGCCGTTCGGCCTGCATGGGCGCGACGTGACGCAGGTACTGATGGGTTTCGGCTGCAATGTCCCGGCGATTGTCTCGACACGCGCCTGCTTATCCTGCACCCGGCCGACGACCGTTGGCGCGATCGCCTTCGGGTCCGCCTGCTCGTACCAGCTGGGCGCGACACTCGCGGTTTTTGCCGCCGCAGACAGGAGCAGTCTGGTGGTGCCGTATTTGGCGCTGCTCGTCGTGGCGACGCTTGTTTACACGCGCCTAATCAGCAAGCCTGACATGCGGGCAACACTCAGCGCACTCCTCATCGAGTCGCGAACCGTCCTCACCTGGCCGTCAATCGCGGCAGTCGGGGCGGAGGCACGGGGAATGATCTGGGCGTTCTTCCGCACGGCAGTGCCCATCTTCTTCGCGATCGCGATGATTGCCTCGATCCTCGAGTGGTCAGGCGCGCTGGATGCAGCAGGGCCCCTGCTGGCACCGGCGATGGCCGTGTTCGCGCTACCGGCAGAGGCGGCTTTGCCGACGGTGCTCGCCGCTGTCCGCAAGGACGGGATACTTCTTCTGGCGGAGGCCGGCACGGTTGCTTCGTTGAACGCGACCCAACTGCTGGTGGCGACGTTCCTCGCAGGAACGGTGCTGCCATGCCTGGTTACCGCAATCACGATTGGGCGCGAACTGGGGGTACGGTTTGCGGGGGGGCTTGTCCTGAAGCAGTCCGCCTTCGCCGCCACGGTCGCCGCCACTGTTGGCTGGGCTTCAGTCCTGTTGGTCGGGTGAGGGGCTCTTAAGCGGACACTCTGGCGTGGAGGGCGAGGAGGCTTTCGCCTGCTTCCAGAGGGGTGTTTGAGCCACCGAGCGGGCATTCAGCGGCGCGGCCCGGGCCATGGTAATCACTGCCGCCGAGGGCTAGCAGGCCGTGCTGATCAGCGAGTGATTTGAGATGGGCGCGCAGGTCATCAGGGTAGAGTCCGTAATAGACCTCCATGCCTGCCAAGCCCGCCTCTACCCATCCCGGCAGCAGGGACTCCACCTGCGGCGTCTCCTTCGGGTGGGCGAGCGCCGCGACGCCACCGTACTTCTTGATCAGGCTGATGGCCTCCTCCGGCGTCATCTTGCGACGACCCGCGTAGGCGGGGCCATCGTTGCTGATGTAGCGATCGAATGCCTCGCGGATGCTGGGAACGTGCCCTGCTTCCATGAGCGCCTGCGCGATGTGCGGGCGGCCGATTGCGCCGTCACCCGCAATCTCCGCGACGCGCTCCCATGACACTGGCACACCGAGGTTGCGGAGGTTCTCAATCATGCGCAGGGCGCGGCCAAGGCGATCATCGCGGAATGAGGCCAGGGTTGCCTGCAATTCCGGGTTCTCGACATCAAGGAGGTAGCCGAGGATGTGCGCCTCGCCCTCCTGTACGTCCGTTGATAATTCGATGCCGGGGATGAGTGTCAGGCCGGGGTGCTGTTCCGCCGCCTGCCGCGCTTCGGCAAGCCCGTCCGTAGAGTCGTGATCCGTGATTGCAAAGTATTTGATGCCCGCGGCGGCGGCCTGGTGGACAAGCTCCGCGGGCTTCAGGAGGCCATCAGAGGCGGTTGAGTGGGTGTGGAGGTCGGAGCTCATTCGGTGTCGGCGCAGTCCACGCGCCGGATGGACACGGCGAGGCCGGTGGCGTCGTCTGTCTCGATGAGGACGGAGTTGAACCGGCTGGGGCCGCTGGCGACGTTGAGACGAACGGGGACGCCAGTGAGGAATCGCTCCAGCACGGGGCCCGGGTCGCTGCCGATGATGGAGTCGATTGCACCGCACATGCCAAGGTCAGTGACGAACGCCGTTCCCTTTGGCAGGACGCGGGCGTCCGCAGTGGCGACGTGGGTGTGTGTGCCAACGACCCCAGCAACGCGCCCGTCTACGTACCACGCGAGCGCGCCCTTTTCAGACGTTGCCTCGGCATGGAAGTCGATGACGATGGCACGCGGCTGTTCAGAGAGATCCGCGAGCAGGGTGTCCATTGCCATAAAAGGATCGTCTATCTGCACAGGCATGAAGGTTCGGCCCTGCAGGCTGACAACGAGCGCACCTTTGGCCATGACCGCGCCGCGCCCGGGGGCAGCCTTCGGATAGTTGAGGGGCCGCAGCACGGGAGTTTCGTCGTCCATGTGGGGCATCATGTCCTTGTTGTCCCAGATGTGGTTGCCGGACGAGATGACATCCACGCCTGCGGCGAGCAGTTCCTTGACGACCTTGGGCGTGATGCCGAAGCCGGCGGCGGAGTTCTCGCCATTGGCGACGACAAGCTCAATGTCGTGCTCACGGCGCAGATCGGGCAGGTATTTTTGGACTGCCTGCCGCCCGGGCCGTCCGACGAGATCGCCGATCATCAGGATGCGCATGGCGTGGTGTTGGGCCTCTAGCGCGCGTATTCGACGGCGCGAGTCTCGCGGATCACCATGACCTTGATCTGTCCGGGGTATTCCATAGAATCCTGGATCTTCTTGGTCATGTCACGGGCCATGCGCATGGCGGCGACGTCATCCACGCTGTCCGGCTGGACCATCACGCGGACCTCACGCCCGGCCTGGATGGCATAGGCCTTGTCCACGCCGCCGAATCCCATGGCGATCTGCTCAAGGGTCTCAAGCCGCTTGATGTACTGCTGGGCGCTCTCCCGCCGCGCGCCAGGCCGCGCGCCGCTGATGGCATCCGCTGCGGCCACGACAAATGCGTCGATGCTCTTCCAGCCCTCTTCGCCGTGGTGATCGCCGACGGCGCGCACGACGCGCTGGTTGATCTTGTATCGCTCAAGGAGGTCCGCGCCGACTGCCGCGTGCGGGCCTTCAACCTCATGGGAGAGGGCCTTGCCGATGTCATGGAGGAAACCTGCGCGGCGGCAGATGTCCACGTTGGCGCGCAATTCAGACGCGAGCGATGCCGCAAGGTGCGCCGTCTCGACGCTGTGCTGGAGGACGTTCTGGCCGTAGCTGTAGCGATACTTCAGGCGGCCCAGGATTTTGATGAGGTCAGGGTGGAGGCCCTGCACGCGGGCATCGTAGCAGGCTTCTTCACCTGCCTTCTTGATGATGTCCTCCATCTCTTCCTGAGCCTTGACGACCAGTTCCTCAATGCGCGCGGGCTGGATGCGCCCGTCCTGCACCAAACGGGAAACTGCCATGCGGGCGACCTCGCGTCGGACCGGATCAAACCCTGAGAGCGTGACGACCTCCGGCGTGTCATCCACAATGAGGTTGACGCCGGTGGCGTTCTCAAGGGCGCGGATGTTGCGGCCCTCGCGGCCGATGAGCCGCCCCTTCATTTCGTCGTTCGGGAGGGAGACAACGCTGGTGGTCAGTTCAGAGACGACTTCATTGGCGTAGCGCTGCATGGACTGCGCCATGATCTTGTAGGCACGCTCCGTGGACTCTTCCAGCACGGCCTCCTCCATCTCACGGACGCGGCGGGAGGCTTCGACCTCAATCTCGCTCTCCAATTGGCTGAGGAGCAGTTCACGCCCCTCGTCCATGGTGAGCTGGGAGACGCGTTCGAGTTCCCGCAGGTGTTCGGCGTGCAGCTCGCCCACCTGCGCGCGGACGGTGTCGATTTCAGCTTCTTTCTCGTTGAGCTGCTGTTCCCGTTTCTCGAAATTGTCGAGACGGCGGTCGACCTGCTCTTCCTTGCGCTGGAGGCGTCGCTCTATGCGCTGGACTTCACCACGCTGCTCACGGACCTCGCGCTCGGATTCGTCACGGACGCGTATAGCCTCCTGCTGGGCGCGGAGGAGGATTTCCTTACCCTCGGTCTCGCTCTCCTCGATGCGGCGCTGGACCTCAATGGAGGCACCGCGGAGGTTACCGGAGGTGATGATGCGCTGCAGGGCAACGCCGGCGACGGTGGCGGCCGGGAGTGCCAGCAGCAGAAGGGCGAACAGAATAGGATTGATGGTCATGGTGTTTCTCCCCGGATCTATGGCGGTGTAATGTCCGCCCGTTATGGTGTGGTTGCGTAAACAAAGAACGGCGCCGAGCGGCGCCGCCAAACCGTGCGTTAGCTATCGACAGACAAAGAAAAAGGGGCGCGGTTATCCCGCAGCCCCTTGTGCCCAGAATTAAGTTCGAATATAGAGTCAGGTGACTTCCTCCGTAT
Organism: Dehalococcoidia bacterium; assembly: GCA_009841045.1. Lineage (GTDB taxonomy): Bacteria > Chloroflexota > Dehalococcoidia > UBA6926 > UBA6926 > VXMO01. Next base: position 2,214 of record VXMO01000042.1, on the reverse strand, counting down.
CGTCCGTGTCATCGTCGACGGACGCCGGCATGAACCCGTTGGTTTTGCCGTTCCGGGGGGCCTGAGCGCCGCGGATGTCCTGTTCAAGGGCAGTGGCGATTTCCTCATTGGACTGGAGGAACGATTTGGCGTTTTCGCGTCCCTGTCCGAGGCGGACATCTCCGTATGAGTAAAAGGCTCCCGTCTTCTTGAGGAAACCGGCTTGGGTGCCGAGATCAATGAGATCGGCCTCGCGGCTGATGCCATGTCCAAACATGATGTCAAACTCGGCGACGCGGAAGGGCGGGGCCATCTTGTTCTTGACCACGCGCGCGCGCAGGTGCAGACCCACGCTTTCCGTCCCCTGCTTGATGGTTTCCATACGTCTCAAATCAATTCGAATCGACGAATAGAACTTCAACGCGCGTCCGCCGGGGGTGACTTCGGGGCTGCCAAAGAGGACACCGACCTTCTCACGGATCTGGTTGATAAAGATTACCGCCGTCTTCGAACGATGGGTGGTTCCGGTCAATTTCCGCAGGGCCTGGGACATGAGGCGGGCCTGGAGGCCCACGTGCATGTCTCCCATGTTCCCGTCAATCTCGGCCTTCGGCACCAGCGCCGCTACGCTGTCAATGACGATGGCATCTACCGCGGCGCTCCTCACCAACGCCTCTGTGATGTCCAACGCCTGTTCCGCGTTGTCCGGCTGGGAAATCAGCAGGTCATCCACGTTGATGCCGCAGGCGGCGGCGTACGTGGGATCCATTGCGTGCTCGGCGTCGATGTATGCCACCGTGCCGCCCTGCTTCTGGGCGCCGGCGATGACGTGCTGCGCCAGCGTGGACTTGCCGGATGATTCCGCGCCGTAGATTTCCGTGATGCGTCCGCGCGGAATGCCGCCGATGCCAAGCGCGAGGTCAAGTGACAGAGAACCGGTGGGGATGACATCCACGTCAAAGCGTCCGGCGGAATCGCCGAATCGCATGAGAGATCCCTTGCCGAAGCTGCGCTCGATCAGCGTCAGCGCCTGTTCGAGTGCCTTTTCCTTCTCGGTAACCAACTCGGTAACCTTAGTAGACTCCGCGCTCTTTGAGGCTTTGATTGCCGTTGCCATAATACCATTCCTCCCGTTCTGCCGTCTCTGTTCCACACCGCTTGAGGCCGAGCGAACGCGCGTTCGTGGAACGCTTGTTTCGAAGTGTAGCACATCTGTGTGGGGATGGTAAGCTTGTCAAACAATCGGTTCTGATGCCGCCCACGGTGGCGGGGGTTAGGAGGAGTCACTACATGGCTGAGTACGAGAATGTGCTGTATGAACGGCAGGGCAAGGGCGTTGTTATCACGCTGAATCGCCCCGCGCAGATGAACGCATTCAACCAGGGCTTGCGCGGCGATCTGCATGCCGCATTCGACGAGGCGGAGCAGGACCCGGATGTTCGATACATCATCCTGACGGGCGCGGGCAGGGCGTTCAGCGCGGGCGCGGACCTGGCACTGGGCGCGGGCGGCGGAAACTCCGATACCGTGTGGCCGTACGGCCTGCAGGAGGGGCAGTCCGTGGCGTCGTTCCTTGATCAGTGGCGCACGCAGGACCGGACGGGCATCCGCCGCCTGATGCACATGTGGGAGCTGACGACGCCGATCATCGGCGCGATCAACGGCTGGGCGCTGGCGTGGGGCTCCTGGTACGCGCTGACGACGCATATCACGATTGCGTCCGAGAACGCGGTGTTCGGGCAGCCTGAGATTCGCCATATCTCCAACACGAACTTCATCTGGACACTGCTGGCGGGCTACAAGCACGCGCTGCGCTACGGTCTGACGGGCGACCACATCGACGCGCAGGAGGCGCTGCGGATTGGTCTGGTCAACAAGGTTGTGCCGCACGAGGACCTGATGGAGGAGTGCACCTACATCGGCGAGCGCATCGCGCTGGTGAGCCCGGAGACGGTGAAGATCAACCTGGCTGTCGCGACGCAAGGCCTGAACATGATGGGGTTCCACAGCGCGTGGAATCTGAACGCGGAGCTGTCCGCTTTGGCGCACACCTCCCAGCGCGAGGACTTTAAGCGCAAGATGGAAGACGCCGGTAAAGAGGGCGGCTTGAGGGCGTACCTGCAGGAGCGGGACGGCCCCTTCCAGCCAGAGCCGTTCGGGCCGAGGTCTGCTGCGGCGCGGGACTAGGTTCTACTTCGGCCTCGACTCAAAACGCGCCGCCCGCCATCAAAATGG
>VXMO01000032.1:15409-31399 GCA_009841045.1 Dehalococcoidia bacterium | reverse complement strand
ACACAAATGAGCACCGGGCGGGTTGTCATCGTTGGCGGGGGGTTCGCGGGGCTGAGCGCGGCATACACGCTGATGAAGCTGGGAATCACTCCCCTGCTGCTCGAGGCTGAGGACCACGTGGGGGGACGCGGGAGCGGGGAGCGGGTGGACGGGTTCTCCGTGGACATGGGGGCGTTCGTCTTCACATCCACGTATGACACGGCGTTCCGCATCTGCGAGGAGCTGGGGCTACCGCTTGTGCCTTCACAGATGAAGTTCGGGCACTATCGCGGTGGACGGTGGGTTACGACGACGCCAGACCAATCGCTCTGGAATTTTATACGGCATCTGCGGACGGCGATGGCCATGGGCTTCCTGTCGCCGTCCGGGATGCGGGCCGGTTTCAAGGTGATGCGGGAGATTCGTCAGCAGGCGGACTACATGAGTTTCGCCAGCGACAGCCCGATCGCTGAGATCGATGATGAGGAGAGTTTCGGCGAGTACCTTGAGCGGCTGCGTATGCCCGACAAGCTGGCGCTTTCGCTGCGGGGGCCGCTGGAGATGGTATTGGGGGATCCGCTGCCCGCGGGGCAGGCGCTGATGCGGGCGTACATCGGCGAGACGATGTTGAGCAACGGCCGGGTGTATATGCCGGAGCGGGGGATAGGGTCGCTGAGCGCGGCGCTTGGCGAATACTGTTCTGATGCGATTCGGGTATCGACTCGTGTGGAGAAGGTCGTTGTTGCCGACGGTAAGGCGACGGGTGTCGTGGTGGACGGGGAGATGATCGAGGCGGACGCGGTCATCTGCGCGGTGCCGGGTACGAAGGTGTCGGGTCTCATTCCAGACCTGCCGGAGGAGACGCATCGGGCGCTCAGCAATGTTAGCTATTCAACCGGTTGCCGGGTGGTGATCGGGCTAGATCAATCACCGCTGCCTGCGGGGTGGCACGGGGCGCTGTTCCCGGAGGATGACGATACGCCGCTTCTGCTGAATCGAACCGCTTTCCTGCCCGACTGTGCGCCCCCGGGCAAGAGTATTTTGGACTTGCTCATCGGGAGGGATAAGGCCAAGGAGCTGATTCCGCTCGATGACGATGAGATCAACCGGCAGATGCTGGGCGCGGCTCGTGAGAAAGCGCCTGCGGGTTCTGCCCTACCAGCTGACGACGAGGGGCTGTTCTTCCGCGTGTATCGCTGGGAGGAGGCGTTGTGCATGGGGACGCCGGGGATGCTGGCGGCGGTGGCGGAGATCCCGGGGCAACTGGCGGGGCGGATCGACAACCTGTTTTTGGCGGGCGACTACATGAGCGTGCCGTCGGTGAACGGGGCGCTATCGAGTGGGCACACGGCCGGGATTGAGGTGGCAGAGTTGGTGGGAGGCCGCCCTGCGGGCGGCACTGGATTCCCGCCCCGTATCGGGGTACGGGACATGCTTTCGCGGGAATGACGAAACCGTTCGCCCTTCGACAAGCTCAGGGTGAACGGACGGGGCCAGAGGCCTAAGTTCTGGCGGCGGTTAGTGTTTCGGTGACTTCTTTGCGGTAGCAGTCGAGGGCGGCGGATTCGGGGAGTTTGCCCTGTGTGAACCAGTCGATCTCGCTATGTTCATCGGGGGCGGCGTTGGTGGGTTCGCCGTGCCACGTTGTGATGGCGAATACGATGATGTCGGCCGGTTCGACGGGGTCGAGGACTGTTCCCAATTCGTGGTATTCCTCAACGTCAATGCCGAGTTCCTCGCGGGCTTCGCGGCGGAGGGCTTCTTCAGGTGATTCGTTGCCTTCGATGTGGCCTCCGGGCAGGTCCCAGAGATCAGGGTAGACACGGCGATGCGGCTGTCTCTTCACGAGCAGAACCCTGTCGCCCTTGATCAGCACGGATGCTACGCAACGCGCTCTGGGGGAATCGTCGATGTGATTAGAGTTCACTGTTTCTGTTGAGCCCGCACTCATTCTTCATTGGGCAAGTGGCACTATAGTAGGGCATCAGAGTTTTAGACCCAAGCGGCGGGGAACGTGAACGACAGAGAAGGGGAGGCTCCCGAAGAATCCCGGAACGTGGTTTATCGCGTTCGCGGGTTGCGCGCGCCAGTTCAGAGCTTTATCCACACGGAAGAGGTTGGGGCGCTTATCCTGTTGGCGGCGGCCGCCGCGGCTGTTATCTGGGCCAACTCACCGTGGTCGGATTCGTATTTCGCTTTTTGGCATACCTATATCACGTTCGAGACTCCGATTATCTCGATCCACGAAGACCTGGGACACCTAGTCAACGATGGCTTGATGGCGGTCTTCTTCTTTGTGGTGGGGCTGGAGATCAAGCGGGAACTCCTGCACGGGGAACTGTCCAGCGTCAGGAAGGCTTCACTGCCAGTGCTGGCGGCGGTTGGCGGGATGGTCGTGCCCGCGTTCACTTATCTGGTGTTCAACCCCTCGGGCGACGCGGCTGTTGGGTGGGGAATCCCAATGGCGACGGACATCGCGTTCGCGATAGGCGTGCTGGCGCTGCTGGGGCGACGGATCCCGGTGGAGCTGCGGGTCTTTTTACTGGGACTGGCGGTGGTGGACGATCTGGGCGCGATCACGGTCATTGCCCTCTTCTATACGGACACAATCGAGTGGTCGAGTCTTTGGATCTCGCTAGCCATTCTCGCAGCGGCGGCGGTGAGCGTTCGAATCGGAATCCGATCCATAGTTTTCTACATCGTCGCGGGCCTCCTTATGTGGTACTTCTTCCTCGAATCCGGAGTACACGCGACGCTGGCAGGCGTGCTTCTCGCGGCGATTGTGCCTGCCGGAGCGGCGCGGGGCCGCGATGAGTATGCCGCTACGCTGGATGATCTCCTGCACGACTATCGCCTTGCGATGTCCAACGGGGACGAGGAGCACGCGGAAATCGTTCTTGAGGAAATCGAGAAGCTCAGCCGAAGCACGGAGTCGCCGTTGGAGAGCCTGGAGCACATGATTCATCCGTGGGTGAGCCTTGCGATTCTGCCGCTGTTCGCGCTGGCGAATGCGGGGATCACGATTACAGGGGACACGTTGTCCGATGCCGCAGGGAGCAGCATTACCCTCGGCATCGCGGCGGGACTCCTCGCGGGCAAGGCGCTAGGCATCTTCGGGATTACGTGGCTTGCCATTCGCTTTGGCATCGGTCAGCTGCCTGCGGGGGTGACGAAGATGCACGTGCTGGGCGTGGGTTTTTTGGCGGGCATCGGGTTCACGGTGGCGATCTTCATCTCGGGCATCGCGTTTGATGACCCTGCCCTTGTGGACCAGGCAAAGATGGGGATATTCGTGGCGTCGATTGCGGCGGCGATTATCGGGTATACGCTTCTGCGATTCACGGGTAACGGACATTCCGCCGGTGACCCTTCGACAAGCTCAGGGTGAGCGGTGGGAGACTCAGGGTGAGCGGGAGGCTAGACGTGATATATACTTAGGTCATCTTGAGAAGGAAGGAGGTGGTTTGGCGCATGTCTTTACCTAGACAGCCAGAGCTTATTTCATCGGACGAGGTGAGCAAAGGCTAACCCAGCGCCAGGCGCCATGACGTTGACCTTGGCGACTGGGAGAAGGGGGCTCGGCTTTGGTCGGGCCCCCTTGTTTTATGTGTGAATGGGGAGGGTGAGTGAGCGAACGACGAGGCGGGATCAGCAAGGCGGTGATTGTGGCGGGGGGGCGGGGAACCCGTTTTCTGCCAGCGACACTTGCCATCCCCAAGGAGATTCTGCCGATCTTCGACCGCCCGATGCTGTTCTACGCGCTTGAGGAGGCGGCGAACTCAGGTCTCACGGAGATTGTGCTGATCAGCGCGCCCGGCAAGGCGGTGATGGAAAACTACGTGACGCTGCGGGGCGAGGAGCTGGCGCGGGCGTTGGGGGAGCATGCGAGCGCGGCTGCGGTTCAAGGTCTCATGGACTCATTAAGGGTGACGATTGTTCACCAGAACGAGCCGCTCGGGCTGGGCCACGCGATTTTACAGGCGGCGGACGCGGTAGGCGATGAGGCGTTTGCCGTGATTCTGCCTGACGATATTGTCAATGCGGAGACGCCCGTTCTAGCGCAGATGCTGGCCGCATATGCCGATCATCCGGGCATTCACGTGGGGGTTGAGCATGTGGCGGGGGAGGCCATCTCGGCGTATGGCGTTGTCGACGTGGAACCGGCGGGCGGGGATGACAAGCGTGTGTATCGGGTGACGGGACTGGTTGAGAAACCGGACCCGGACGACGCGCCGTCCGATCTCGGGATTGTTGGGCGGTATATCTTTCCGGGGTCGATATTTGACGCGATACGACGGACGCCGCCGGGCGCGAAGGATGAAATCCAGATTACGGACGCGATGGAGATTCAACGGCGAGAGGGGACGCCAACATTCGCATTCGCCTTTGACGGTGTGCGGTATGACGCGGGCAATCCGCTGGGACATCTGCGGGCGGCGGCGGCATTCGCGCTTTCACGGCCTGATGTTTCAGAGGAGGCGCGGGCAATCCTTGAGGAGGCGCTTTCGCGGGAATGACGAAGGCCCTTCGACAGGCTCAGGGTGAACAGGTTTATGGCCACGGACGGGCGAATAAATTGGACGTGGTTTTGAAATTGGTCTAAAATAGTCGAGCTATGGCTGGTTCAACTGCCACTCGGCGCGCTTCCAGGCGAGCGAGTGTAGCCGACGTTGAGATTTCCGGTGGCGGCATCTCGAAGCTGCGCATCATCGGCATTCTTTTCTTGTCGGGCATCATCGTCGGTTCGGTCGCGGCTGCGTTATTGCAGCCTGCGGAACTGACGAACGGGCTGGCTCCGGCGTGGACGTATGCGGGGCCGTGGCTCATCGTTGCGCCCGTTCTCCTTGTTGCAACGTATATCGCTCTCCGAGTGTTCGGACTGAAGAACGCACGGGTTTGGCGTTGGGCGGGGGCGATGCTGTTCGCCGCGGGGGCTGCACTGACCGCCCTGCACTATTTCAAGGTTACGGAGATACAAGGCATCTCCATTGAAAGCAGTTTTTCCGGCCTTCTTGCCGACTTCACAGAACTCCAAGTGATCGGCGTTTTTGCCGGACTCACGCTCGTCACGCTCATTCTTCTTTCGCCGATAGGGACATTCAGAGCCGCGAGAGCATCCGGACGCGCAGGCCGCGCGGCGGGTGTGGCGAGCGCTAGCGCGGCAGCTGCCGGCGGCTCAGCGGCCAAGCGCAAGGTGCAAGAGGTCCGCGCGGCGCGCACATACGCGAGTGACGAGGAGAGCACCTCCGAATTCGATGAGGCTCCGATTCCACGCACGCGGATCGTGGTGCCCGAGCCTGCGCGCGCTACGGTGAGGCCACGCTATCCGGAGCCGGTCGGCGTTGTGCGCGATCAGCAAAAGCGCGTGCAGCAGGAAATAGAGGCGGCCAGAGGGGAAACGGCTCAAGAGCAGCGTCCCCGCATCGTCATGCCGGGCGTCCCCAGCAATAAGGACGTGGATGACGCGCCGCAGACATTTGGTGAACGGGACATCCGCTCTGAGGAAACAGGGACTATCGAAGAACCCGTCAACCAACAGAATGCGACGGCGGTGGAGGAGAAGCCTCAGTTTGTCCCACCCGGCCTTAGCAGCGCCGATAATCACCCCCTGCATTCCGATGTGAGCGGCGAGGGATTCGGCATGGATCCTAGCGAGGTCGATGAGATGGGCCAGAGGGACCCGCTGGCGTTCACCGACCATGACGCGGATGACGGGGATGATGCCTGGGATATCGATAAGCACATCGAAACACTCATCGACGGCACAGCAGATGAGTCCATCGAGGATATGGGAGAGGGCGACGAACCGGATATCGACGAGGATGGGTTCGTCCTGGCGGCAGATGAATTTGAGCCGACGGACGAGGATATCGATCTGGCGGACGATGAGGACGTTGATGCTGATGCTGAACCAGAGGAAATAGAAATAGAGGAGGGCGAGGAACCGGAGGCCGACGAAGAGGAGGCGGTTGTTGCTACCAGCCGCAGCGATCAGGCGTTGCTGGACTCCCTCGATCCGTTTGCGGGCCTGCCGAAGGTGGCGTGGAAGTTCCCCTCATTCAAGCTATTTGACGAACAGCCGGCGGCAGAAGTCGATACAGAATCACACCTGGAAACGGCGGAGGCCATCCAGGAAACCCTGCAAGAGTACGGCATTGAGGTTGAGGTGACGGAGGTTCGCCCCGGCCCAACGGTGACGCTCTACGGAGTGCGGCCCGGGTGGGACAGGCGTTACCGAACCGTGCGGGAGCGTAACGAGGACGGCCAGATTGTTGCCAAGCGACAGGAGGTAGGACGAACGCGCGTTAAGGTGGACGCGATCTCCAAGCTCGATGACGATCTCGCGCTCCAACTGAAGGCTGCCAGCGTCCGTATCGAAACAATCCAGGGAACGAATCTGGTGGGTGTCGAGGTACCGAATGCGACGGCCGAGACCGTCTACATGCGGCCGCAGATGGAAAGCGACGCCTACCGCAAGGCGCGGGGCAAGAGCATGCTGGCATTCCCGCTTGGCAAGGGGAGCGGCGGCGAGGCGGTGGTTGCGGACCTCGCCCGGATGCCTCATCTGCTGGTGGCGGGTTCAACGGGCAGCGGAAAGAGCGTCTTTATCAATAGCCTGATCACAAGCCTTATCTCACGCGCCACGCCGGATGATCTCCGTTTCGTGATGATTGATCCAAAGCGGGTCGAGTTGACTATCTATAACGGTATTCCTCACCTCATCACGCCCGTCATCGTTGACACGCAGAAGGTCGTCAACGCCCTGCAGTGGATGATGCAGCAGATGGAGGAACGCCTTGAACTGCTGGCGCAGCAGGGCGCACGCGACATCGCTTCCTATAACGAGAAGGTTGGAGAGGGCAACCGCATGCCCTATCTCGTTCTCATTGTTGATGAGTTGGCGGACCTGATGATGACGTCGGGCAAGGCGGTGGAAACCGGACTCGTGCGGCTGGCGCAGATGGGACGCGCAACGGGCATCCACCTTGTCGTGGCGACGCAGCGTCCGTCCGTCAACGTCATTACGGGACTGATCAAGGCCAACTTCCCGACGCGGATCAGCTTCATGGTGACGTCGCTGGTTGATTCACGGACGATCCTGGACGGGGCCGGCGCGGAGAAGCTGCTGGGACGCGGCGACATGCTCTACCTGCCGCAGGATGCTTCTCGCCCTCTCCGCATCCAGAGCGCATTTATCTCATCGCATGAATCGGACGCTGTTGTTGATGCGTGGCGCGCCCAATCGAAGGGCTACGTGCCGCCTGAACTGCCCGACCTTGTTCAGCCTGAAGACATCGGCCTGCAATCGAGGGGTCGGAACGGCAGCACGGATGATATGAACGGGAACGGGTCAAAACGCAACGGCGGCTCAGGTCAAGACGACATCATGGAGCAGGCGCGCGAGCTGGCCGACATCTACAACGGCAAGGTTTCAACATCGCTGCTGCAACGGCGGCTGGGGATCGGGTATCCGCGCGCGGCACGTCTGCGCGACAGGCTCGTTGAAGAGGGACTGGCGGGGGCCGAGATTCCGAATGCTCCGGCAGAGACGGCGGGGCGCGGAATCAGGCGGACGCGGGAAGCTGCGACGGCTGTGGAGGAAGACGGCGGCGAGTAAACGCTCACCTGCCCTGCTGCTCAGGAGGCGATTTGGGCGGCGGGGGTTACTTCCTTGACGCGGTCGATCATGCCCTCGGCGATTTCTCGATAGCGCTTCTGCGCCTTCTTGTGTTTGATGACGGCGAGGTCGGGGCCGATATCGCTAAAGTCGCGGGAGAGTTCCAGTCGCCCCAAGAAGGGAACGGCCAGGTCCTTGGCAAGAGTTTCGCCGCCGCCCTTGCCGAAGATGTCGCCGGACATATTTTCGACGACGCCGAGGATGTCAATGTTCATCTTCTTAATCATGTTGATGGAACGCTTGGCGTCCAGCACCGCAAGGTCCTGCGGGGTGGTTACAACGACGAATCCGTGCAGTTGAAGTGTCTGCATGATGGTCAACGGGGCATCGGAGGTGCCGGGGGGCAGGTCGACGACGAGATATTCAAGGTCTCCCCATTCAGTCAGTTCAAGGAACTGGTTGATGGCGTTGGTGACCATCGGGCCGCGCCAGATGATCGCTTCGTCCTCATTTTCCTGGAACGACGCCATGGAGATGGTCTTTACGCCGGCGCGCTGCGGGGGGTGGAGAACCCCATCCACGTAGCGCGGGCGCTCAGTGACGCCGAGGAGCTTGTCCGCATTGGGGCAGTCGATGTCAGCGTCAAGCAGGCCGACGGAATGCCCCATCTGGGAGAGCGCGACGGCTAGATTGACGGCTACCGTTGTTTTGCCGACTCCGCCCTTGCCGCTGTAAACGGCGACACGATACTGAATCTGATTAAGGTGCTCAGCAATCTTCTTGCGGCGCTCCCATGTCTTCATCATGGAGCCAAGCCGCGCGCGGGCCTGATCATTCATTCCGGGTTGAGTCACTTGTCTTCCCTTCTCCGTGCCGTATAGCGACGAGCTTTAGACCACCGCGCCGCCACCCTGTTCATTCTAACGGGTTAACTGCGGCGGTTTAGGAACTGCGGGCAGTTGGCACGTCTCAGTTGGGTATCAGTTCAAGTATCTGGGCGGCGTCTTCCGGATTTGACGATGCCGCGACCTGAATATCGCCCTGTCTAACCTGCGCGAGCACCACTGCGCCATCGCCCTCGTAGCGATAATAGCGGCCGGTTCGAGATTCGACCCTGTCGAGACCGGCTCGCAGCGCTCCAACATTGAATCCCCACGAAACAAGGGGGGCAGGGATTCCGGTGCGGGCGATGGCGAGCCCGGTGAGGCCATGGGCCGTCAGTTCCTCCGGTCCAGTGCTCACGCTCAGTTCGGGGAGAGAGTCGCCGTAAACCGCAAAGACGGCGTTGTCCAACTGGAGTCTCTCAAGCATCTCACCGAACTGCGTGAGGTCAACGATGCCCTGCCCTGCCAGCCAGTCAAGAATCTCGTTCATGCGCTCAGGGGGAAGCTGTGTGAATCCGGCGGCGAGCACCGGCTTCGGCGGCGCTTGAGGCAGTTTGAGGGCGTTGCGCCACGCTCCCGTTTCAGCCAATTGCTCATCAGGGACAAAGACGTTTCCATTCAGCGTGTTGCGCATAGACCAGACCTGCCTCTGATCACCGATAATGAGCTCTGCATCACGCCCGCTCCTGTTGGCCCACGACGACACCCCTACGTCGACGCGAGAGAGCACGCTGTGCGCGGAGATTGCATCAAACTCGCTGCCAAATGAGAAGCGGATGGTTGTTGTTATTGCTCTCTCATCCGTGTCAGCGGGACTCAGCCAGAGGGAAATCGAGTGGGCTTCTGCCTGCCACGGGATGGTCGAGCCGTTCCGCTGCCTAAGGTTCGCGCTGATGTTGATTGTTGAATCGTCGCCGGGCGGTTTCACAAAGAGATAGCCGCCAAGCGGCACGTCGGGGACTCGTTCACCGAAGCCTTCGGGAACGCCGGGCACGCCATCATTGGAGAGACGCTCAACGCAGCCGGTGAGGGCGACGGCAGTGAGAGTCAGGAAGGTGGCCGGCAGGAGCCAGGCGAGTCCGCGGAGGGCGCGCAGGGCAGGCATAGCTCACTCAATCATCAGCCGGCGAAGCTCAACCATCTGGTCTCGCAGTGCCGCGGCCTTTTCAAACTCCAAGTTGCGGGCGGCTTGCTTCATCTGTTTCTCCAGCTCATGGACAGCGGAGGCGACGTTCTCAATGTCGATTTCAGGTGGCGCCGTTTCGTAGTCGGCGCGGGATTCGGCGACCTGCCTCACTCTTTCCGTGATGTCGTGAACAGCCTTTTGTATTCCCTGCGGGATGATGTCGTGGTCAGTGTTGTAGTCCTCTTGCAGGTCGCGTCGCCGATAGGTTTCCTCGATGGCGTTGCGCATGGAGTCCGTTACGCGGTCGGCGTACATGATGACGTGGCCGTTGACGTGGCGGGCGGCGCGTCCGACGGTCTGTATGAGGGACGTGCCGGAGCGCAGGTAGCCCTCCTTGTCGGCATCAAGGATGGCAACAAGACTGACCTCCGGCAGGTCCAGACCTTCACGCAGGAGATTGATGCCGACGATAACGTCATAAACGCCGAGCCGGAGGTCACGGAGTATTTCGCTTCGGTCCAACGTCTTGACGTCCGCGTGGATGTAATGCGTTTTGACTCCCATCTCCTGGAGATAGTCCGCAAGTTGCTCAGCCATGCGCTTGGTGAGGGTGGTGACGAGGGCACGCTCGCCACGATCCACGCGCTCCTTGATCTGGGCGAGCAGATCGTCCACTTGTCCTCGGGTGGGCTTGACCTCCACGGTGGGATCAAGGAGACCCGTGGGGCGGATGACCTGTTCAACAATGCTGTTGCTGACCTCGTGCTCATAGGGGCCGGGGGTGGCGGATACGAAGACGATCTGCCCGAAGAGCTGCTCAAATTCGGTGTAATTGAGCGGGCGATTGTCCAGCGCGGACGGCAGCCGGAAGCCGTAATCAACGAGGACCTGCTTTCGGGCGACATCACCGTGGAACATGCCGCGGAGTTGCGGGATGGTCATGTGCGACTCATCGATGAAGATGAGGTAGTCCTTGGGGAAGTAGTCGAGGAGTGTCCATGGGCGGCTGTGAGCTTCGCGTCGCTGGAGATGGCGTGAGTAGTTTTCAACTCCGGCGCAGTAGCCCGCTTCCCGGAGCATCTCAAGGTCATAGCGCGTGCGCTGCTCAAGGCGTTGAGCCTCGACGAGTTTGCCCTGCTCACGGAACCATGAAACGCGGTCGTGGAGCTCTTCCTCGATGTCGATGATCGCGGAGCGGAGCTTCTCTTCGCCAGTCACCCAGTGCTTGGCGGGATAAATGGCCACCTTTGAACGCTCGCCCAGGAGTTGGCCTGTTGTGGTATCGACGGTGACGATTCGCTCGATCTCATCGCCGAAGAATTCTATTCGGACAGCGGTTTCTTCGTATGCGGGCTGGAGTTCGATGGTGTCACCGTTGACGCGGAACCGGCCGCGTGTGAAGTCAAAGTCGTTTCGCGCGTACTGCATATCAATCAGACGACGGATGACGTCATCGCGGCGGTGCCGTGATCCCCGCTCCAAGACAAGGATGAATGCCGCGTATTCATCCGGCGCTCCGAGACCGTAGATGCAGGAGACGGAGGCGACGATGAGGGTGTCACGGCGTTCCCACAAGGCCTTCGTGGCAGCGTGGCGGAGGCGGTCAATTTCATCGTTGATCTGCGCGTCTTTTTCGATGTAGGTGTCCGAGCGCGGGACGTATGCCTCCGGCTGGTAGTAGTCGTAGTAGGAGACGAAGTACTCAACGGCGTTGTTGGGGAAGAAGTCGCGAAACTCCATGGCGAGCTGCGCGGCAAGCGTTTTGTTGTGGGCTATGACGAGAGCAGGACGCTGAGCCTGGGCGATAATGTTGGCCATTGTGAACGTCTTGCCGCTGCCCGTGACTCCTTTGAGAGTCTGATAGCGGCGACCGTCCCCAAGGCCATCGACAATTGTGCCGACGGCGTCAGGCTGGTCTCCCATCATGCCGAATGGAGACACAAGCTCAAACTGCCGGTCTGTCGTGGGATACTCTGCAATCGCCATCAACTGATCCTGACCTCGGGCTCCCCTGGTTCGCCCAACACCCTAGTATAACTAGGGTTTGCGACGGGAGTCGCCTAATTTCTACGTTAAGTCGGCTTGTTCGTTCAGCGCCCGCAAGAACTCAGCGGAGGTCACGAACTCCACGCCGCCATATCCCCACATCCGTAGCACTTCCCTATCCGCCGTCACAAGATAACGCGCTTTGCCCGCATGGGCGGCCTCAACGAGGCGGCGGTCTCCCGCGTCTTTCAATGTCAACTCTTCCAGAATAGGCGCTTCGACAATGATTGAACGCTCGCGCAGCTCTACCAACAGGCTGTCGCGTTCTTCCGCGCTGCTGAGTCTTTCGATCCATCGCGCACCGACGACCAGTTCTGTTTCGCGGAGGGTGGCTTCCGAGGCCACGTGCTCAAAGCGGCCGTTACGCCAGAGGTCGAGGATGCGACTTGCAGAGCCACTGCGTCGCGCAAGCGCACCCACAAGGAGATTGGTGTCAATGACTGCCCTCATGGGAGCTGCCTCACGGACGGATGGGAATTCGTCGCCGGAGGGTGGAGCCTTACTAATAACGGTCAGACCGTTGAGCGGTGATGCGGGTGATGGCCCATCGAACCATGAGCAGCGGGGTGATGATGGCGGCGATGATTGGCCCACGATCTACGTCCGGCAGCTGTTCATCAACGTTGATTGCGGCATAGATGCTGACGACGATGAGGATGATTTCCATGAACAGTTCGCGGTTTCCGGGGCGTTTGAGTAGCCCAGCGTTCCAGAATGAAATCTCGCGCAAGGCGGCAAGGAGGCTTGTTGCGATGGCGACGGCAATCAGTATCCACGGGAGGATAGCGAAAGACGGCAGCAGCAGGCCAATGACATGGAGATTGAGCAAGACTGCCATGAGGCCGATAACAGCCCACCAGGGGTTGGACGCGGCCATGCCGTAGCGCCCTCCTGTGTAGAGGACCCACGCGCAGAGGACACTAATCAATGCCAAGACGATGAAAAAGCTCTCAAGCATGTGCCTAGGTTCCGCCTTCGCTGAGGGTTGCCAGCGCCAAGCGGACTCGCTCATCCAATGGCGGCGGTTCTTCCAATTCCGGATTTACGACTGCCGAGACGGCAAGACGTATCTCCTGCGCGGTATAGCCCAATGATTGCAAAACGGCGGTTAGCTCGGCGTCGAGGATGGTTGGCGCACGGGTTGGGCCGGCGGTCAGTCCGGCGATGTCCAGTTCATCCAGTTTGCCCTTGAGTTCCACGATGACACGCGAGGCGCTGCGTTTGCCGACGCCGGGCGCGCGCGCCAACGCTCCTGTATCCCCCTGCTCTATCGCCTCCACAAGGTCTGCGGGCGACAACACGGACAGGATGACCAATCCAAGGCGGGGTCCGATGCCGGAGACGCCAAGTAACGCGGTGAATGCCGCTTTTTCCTCGGCGCTGCGGAAGCCGTAGAGCGTGATGCTGTCATCACGGACCATGAGATGGGTGAAGAGGCGGACGTGAGCGCCAACGGAGCCGAGGCCGGACAGGGCGGACGATGGAACCTGGGCGCGGACACTGACGCCGCCGATGGCGACGTCGACCCAGTCCTCGCCACGCGCCTCAAGGATGCCCTGAATACTCGAGATCATCGTTCACAGCGTACCAGTGCAAGGGGCGATAGCAGTGCGCGGTTGACCCTTATCTCGGAAGGCCTAGGCCGCGCCAAGCGATGATGTTTGCGCCAAGCGCGATTCCGCCGCCACCGCCGGACTCGTTCTGGGAGAGCATGTAGTGGGTACCGTAGATGCCATTGCCGGGAGCGCGCGGTTCAGGCTTATGAAGCCCAATGTACGGCCCCAGCGCCCGCGCGAAGGTGGGCCAGAGCCAGTACTTCGATGTGTGGAGCACGCGCCAGCCGGACATCGCGCCCTCGGCTTGCGGAACCTCACCTGCCGCCTGCATCGCCGCGACACGATACGCCAACATGCGGTCGATCTCAAGCGTCACACGGAGGTCAGCCAGCTGGTGCCGCGTGACTCCGTTATTGAGGATTGACTCGCCGTTGAACTTCAGGTCGCGTGCCATTGCGATAAAGCGGTCGAAGACGCCAATCTGCCTTGCAGCGTTGTCGATGCCCGTGCGCTCGAAATTGAGCGTCGTCATGGCCGCATACCATCCGCGGTTCATCTCGCCGATCATGTAGCGCTTGGGGACGCGCACCTCGTCCATGAAGACCTCATTCCATCGGCGCGTGCCAAAGAAGTCATAGAGAGGCCGCAGGGTGATGCCGGGCATCATGTTGCCGTCATCGTCCTTGAGCTGCATGGCGAGGTACGTGATTCCGCGGTGCTTGGGCGCGCTGGGATCAGTGCGAACGAGTATGTGGTACCAGTTGGAGAAATGAGAGCCTGACGACCAGATCTTTTGGCCGGTGACAACGATGTCATCGCCGTCCTCCACGCCGCGGGTTTGGAGGCTGGCGAGGTCGGTACCGGCATTCGGCTCGCTGTAGCCCTGCGCCCAGTCGATTTCCGCACGAGCCATTGGGCCAAGGAACTTTTCTTTGAGAAAGTCAGTGCCGTGAATCATGAGGACGCCGGTGATGTTGGCGGCGGGGGAACCTTCCGGCGCGCCCGCATAGCCCAGTTCCTCCATGTACACGAACTGCTTGTCAAAGGGGGCGTCCTGACCGCCGTACTCCTCCGGCCAATGCATGGTGTACCAGCCTTTGTCGACGAGCTTCAGGATGAATTCGTGGTCGTTTTCACGAGACTCGGCACTTGCGAAATCAATTGAGCGGACGTTGATGGAGTGGGCGTCGAACTCTTTTGTATCCCAGTTCTCCTTGAGAAAATCGCGAACCTCGTCGCGAAACGCCTCACCCTCAGGCGACAGTCTGAAGTCCATCAGTTACCCCCTCACCCGAACCGTCTCACGTTAGCGTAACAAATTGGCCGACTGATTTTGCACCGAGGACGATTGCACGGCGTCACACATGGCGACGGCGAGGGCGTCAGTGGCATCGGCCGGAACCTTGCCCTCCGGCATCGTTACTTGCAGCCTTAGCAGCCGATCAACGTCCTGCTTGGTGGCCCGTCCATGACCAGCGACGGTGCTTTTTACCTGAGCGGGAGCGTATTGGCGGACGGGGATGCCGCGTTCCGCGGCGATGACGAGCGCGACACCGCGCGCTTCCCCTACTGAAAATGCGGCTTTCACATTGCGTCCGACGAACGGGCTCTCAATAGCGATGGCGTCAGGGTTCAGGCGCCCCACAATCTCAAGCAGACTTTCACGCAGGCGGAGGAGGCGTATCTCCAGAGGATCGTCTCGTTTGAGGCGAACGACACCGCATTCCACGAATGAATGGGGGCTGCCATCGCTTTTCGTATCGAGCGCGCCGTAACCGGCCACTTGTGTTCCGGGGTCGATACCGAGGACGCGCGCCATCACGGGCCGTCGTCTTGCACGGTCCTAGACGGCCGCGGCGTCTTCCAGGACTTCCGCAGGGAAATTTGCGTTGGTGTAGACCTGCTGAACGTCATCGAGCTCATCGAGCCGTTCCAACAGGCGGAGATTCTGCTTGGCTGCCGACACTTCAAGGTCAACCTGGGTCTTTGGGCGCATGGTGATTTCCGCCTGGACGACCTTCGCGCCCTGTTCTGCCATTGCGGCTCGGACTGCCTCAAGCTGGCCCGGAGCGGTGTAGACCTCGAGCTGGCCGCTGTACGGATCACCCACGTCCTCCGCGCCCGCATCAATGGCAGACAGCGCCACCTCTTCAAGCTCTGTGTCGGTGCCTTCAACGACAATGGTTCCGGTGTTGTCAAAGATCCAGTTGACGCTGCCGACCTCGCCGATGTTACCGCCCTGCCTGCTGAAGGTGGACCGGACATCGTTCGAGGTGCGGTTGCGGTTATCGGTCAGAGCCTGGACGAGGACAGCTGCGCCACCCGCTCCATAACCCTCATACCAGATCTCTTCCAGCGAATCTCCGCTGTCACCGCCGGCGATCTTCTTAAGAGTGCGGTCGATGTTGTCGTTGGGCATACCCGAGTCTTTGGCGCGTTGGACGGCAAGACGCAGGCGGGGATTGAACTCCGGGTTGACGCCGCCATCACGGGCGGCGGTAGAGATCTCGCGAGACAGCTTGGTGAACAGCTTGGCGCGCTTGGCGTCGTTTGCGCCCTTCTGGCGCTGAATGGTCGACCAATGAGAATGTCCAGACATGACTTTATTCTACGTCATGAGGAATTGAACGGTGTCAAGCGCGTGGAGTTTCACGGCGCGCGCGGAGCAACGGCGTACGTCGGACTAGCGTCGTCGTCCGACCACCCGACACACCCTGAGATAGCGTGGGGGGTCGACGGGAAAAAGAAGAGAGGGGGGGGGGGAGGGCGGGTAGTAGTTTT
>VXMO01000032.1:0-15399 GCA_009841045.1 Dehalococcoidia bacterium | reverse complement strand
TTTTTTTTTCTAATCCCCCCCGCTTTCCCGCGGCCGCGCGGGTCCCCCCGGGTCCCCGCTTCTCGGGCGGCCCCGGGGCCGCCCCCCCGACGCTGTTGCTCCGGCTGCTCCTCCGACTTCTCCGTCTCTGCGGAGGACAGCAACCCTTCTATCGGTTTCACGCGGATGAGGTTTTCCTCGAGGTCAATTGTGACGACCTCGTCAGTATTCGGAATCAGCGTTTCCGGTCGTCCCTCCGTCCGGACAATAAGCACGTCATTCACGCCGGTCTCGATGATGTCCTCAACCGTTCCTATCGATTCATCATCAGTCTCCGAGACAACGGGCAGGCCAATCAGCTGGAATCGGTAGTAGGCGCCGTCCGGCAACGGGATGACGTCTTCTTCCCGAATATCAAGCGTTGCGCCGCGGGGGATTGTCTCAGCCTGCGTGCGAGAGCGAACCTCATCGAGCTGAACGATAAGTCGATCCATGCCGCTTATACGGGCACCTGAAACGGTGACGGGCTTCTCCTCAAGGAAGAGCCTGCTACCGGGTTCGAACCGTTGAGGAAAGTCCGTAAGGACTTCTACTTTTAGTTCACCCTTGATGCCAAAGGGGCCACTGATGCGACCTACCGCTATGTAGGGTGATGGGGTAAAGCGTCGATCCACAGTCTTGACGATTCTAGACGATCTCCAAACTGGCTCTCACGCCACGCCTGATCGCGGCAATCCTGAGCACCGTACGGATGGCTTCAGCGACGCGGCCCCCACGGCCAATGACTTTACCTTTATCGCCCTCAGCAACGACAAGACTAATAAGGATTCGGCCGTCCTCAGCGACGCTCTCGGTCACGCGAACTGCATCCTTGTCTTCGACAATGCTCATAGCGATAAATTCAACGAGCTCCTTCACGATCACGTCCCAACTGCCATTGCTGGCGCATTTTTCATGCTGAGGCGATAATCCCCTGGCGTCGAAAGAGCTTAGTGACAGCTTCACTTGGCTGAGCGCCCCTACTCAACCATTCCCGCGCTTTATCGTGGTCAACGTGAAGAGAATCAGGGCCGGTGCGCGGGTCATAATGCCCAATGATCTCTACAAACGCTCCGTCTCGCGGCGCCCGTTGATCGGCCACCACAACACGATAGTGCGGTTGCTTTCGGAAGCCCTTTCGAGTAAGGCGAATTCGCAGCATGTGTTCCTTTTACCTTTGCAAAAGCCCGGTGTGTGGAGGGTTGGAAGTAACCGTCGCGACACTACTACACCACAGTATAGCGCCATAGGGCAAATGTCCGCCTATGAGCGATCGCAATCGCCATCATCGTTGACGGAACTTTCACGTCTCAATACGATTGTTCTACCACGCTTTCAGTCGATTCACGCGGCAGATGTGTGTCGGCCAGCATAGGGGTACCGTTGACTGTGAACGATTCCATCTTTGAAGAACAGAATCACTCACGGCGCGGACGATTCAACGTCCGTTTGCTCATTGGCGCCGGTGTGGTTGCCCTTGTGGTCGCGTATCTCATCTTCCTTTCCCTTGATGCGGCTACGGCTGCCTATATGAACGTGGACGAACTAGCCGCCGCGCCGGACATTACGGATGATCGTCGGCTCAGGATAGGGGGAACGGTGACCGCCGGGTCCATCGTCCGCGGTGAGGATCTCCTCTACGAATTCGAGGTGCATGGAGAAGCGGCTACGATTCCCGTGGTTTACCAGGGAGCGCCGCCGGATATTTTTGGCGATAACGCGGTGGTCTTTGTTGAGGGGTACTACACGCCCGGCGGGACCTTCAATGCCGACGTGTTGCTGACGCGCCATCCGGATACGATGGAGCCGCTGCCAACCGGCGCGACGGCTCCCAACTACGAACCGACATACGGCTAGGCGGTTTACACGCCACGATGCAGCTTTCAGACGCCGGTTACATCGCGCTGATTCTGGCGCTTGGCGCTGCGTTGTACGGTTGCGCAGCGTCCGCGTTGGGAGCGCGTCTGTCCATCGCTCCACTGACCGCGAGCGGGCGAAACGCCATCTACGTTGTGGCGCTGCTGCTTGTGATGACGGCGTCCATCCTCGTGTACTCGTTTGTCACACAGGACTTTGGGCTGCGCTACGTGACCCTCCACTCGAGCACGGCGATGCCGTGGTACTACACACTGTCCGCGTTCTACGCCGGGCAGGAAGGTTCCCTGCTCTATTGGTCGACGCTGTTGGCGGTGTTCGGAAGCGTGATGATCTACGTCACGCGCAGGCGATACCCAGCGCTGATGGGTTACGCGAACGCCGTTATCCTTGCGAATCTGTCCTTTTTCCTGATGGTGCTGGTGTTCTTTGCCAATCCGATGGCTCGTCTCCCCGCCACGATGCCGGACGGCGTGGGACTGAATCCCCTGCTGCAAGACCCGGGAATGCTGGTGCATCCTCCCATGCTGCTGGCCGGATATATGAGCTGGACGCTTCCCTTTGCAATCGGGATCGCGGCGCTGGCGACGGGCCGCGTGGGGGTGGAGTGGACGCGGGCGCTGCGGACACCAACTCTGATTGCCTGGAGCATTCAGACCGCGGGACTCATCCTCGGCGGGTGGTGGGCGTACCACGTGCTTGGCTGGGGCGGTTACTGGGGTTGGGACCCGGTGGAGAATGTCGCGCTGCTGCCATGGCTAACGGGCACTGCATTTCTGCATTCGGTCATGGTTGTGGAGCGGCGCGGCAAGCTCAAGGTGTGGACGCTGAGTCTTGTTTTCGCCACGTACCTGCTGGCGATTTTCGGGACGTTCATCGTGCGCAGCGGCATTCTGAGTTCCGTCCACAACTTTGCGGAGTCGGACGTCGGCGGTCTGTTCCTTGGGTACTTTGTCGGGGCGATGATCCTGCCGCTGGTTCTTCTCTTCTGGCGTCTGCCGCGCATCCGCGACGAGGAGGGATTCGAGGCCGTTCTGTCACGAGAGTCCGGCTTTCTTTTCAACAACGTGCTGCTGTTCAGCATCGCTTTCGCCACGTTCTGGGGCACCGTGTACCCGATGGTGTCCGAGGCCCTCGGCAATCAGCGACTGACGGTGAGCGCGCCGTTCTATCTCAAGGTGAACGGCCCGCTGTTCCTCGCGTTGGTGTTGCTGATGGGCGTGGGGCCCCTGCTGGCGTGGCGGAAGTCGACGGGGCAGGCCCTGTGGCGGCACCTCCGCATTCCAATAACGGCAGGCGTCCTGACGGCAGCGCTGCTTGCGCCTTTGCTGCGCGACGTCATCACTCCTATCGCGTTCGGGGCGTGCGCCTTTGTGCTGGCGACTGTGGCGCAGGAATACGCGCGGGGTGTTCGCATACGGCGGAACACGACGCGGGAATCGTACCCGGCGGCGGTGACGGGGCTGGTCTCACGGGACCGGCGTCGCTACGGCGGCTATCTCGTCCACGTTGCCATTGTGGTACTTGGAATCGGCCTCATCGCGTCCACGGCGTTCCAGTCAGCGACGGAGGTCAATCTGCTGCGGGGAGAGTCGGTGACCATTGACGACTACACCATCACGTATGCGGGGACGGCGTCGATCCAAGAGCCGAACCGGCAGGTATTCAGTTCGCAGTTGATCCTTGAGGAGGACGGGACGACCGTCGGACAGCTCTTTCCCAAGACGCAGGTCTATCCCAACTTTGAGACACAGCCGACAAATCGTGTCGCAGTGTATTCCACATGGGAGCATGACCTGTACGTTTTCCAGGCGGGCTTCGACGACGAATCCGCAACTTTCGCGATCTTCATCAACCCGCTGATGACACTCGTTTGGTTGGGGAGTTCGATGATCTTCCTGGCGCTGCTGATCACTGCGTGGCCGGGACGCGTTCCAGCGGTGCGCCCCGTTTGGGAGCCGGTGGGTTCTGCGGGGACTGCCGCGCCACGGCGATCCTGAGCAGGGGTCATCGAGCATCGTTATGACTCAGCTAACGACACGCCAGAGCATTCGACGCGTTGGCATCTGTGTTCTGGCTATCGCATTGAGTTTTTTGCTCTTGTCGATGATGCCGGCGCCAACGCTCGCCCAAGACAATGATTCGGACGAATTCTCACGACAGGAACTTGAGTTGCTGGCGCTGTCTCCAGAGGCGCGGGCTATCGCCAACAAACTGCAGTGTCCTGTTTGCGACGGGCAGGCGATTACGGAGTCGAATGCGACCATCGCCCGGCAGATGCGGGTACGCGTGCAGCAACAAGTCGATGACGGCACGAGCGAGGAGGAAATCCTCGACTTTTTTGTTGAACGGTTTGGGCCGGAGGTGTTGCGGGAGCCGCGTCCAGAGGGCATCGGTTGGGGCGTGTGGCTCGCGCCGCCCATCATGGCCTTAATCGGGCTGCTCATCGTGTATTTCGGTCTGAGGAGCGGAAGACGAACGCAATCGCAACCGCAACCCGCACGGCCTGTGCCGCCGACCCTGTCCGATGATGATGAGATTGTGACGCGTGAAATCGGGCGCATAACGAGAGACACGAATTGAGGCGCGGGTGGATCTAGTTCCCGTTGCACTGACCCTGCTGGCCGTCGTCGTGACAGTCGTGGCAATAGTGTTTCCTCTTATTCGAGCGCGTGGGGCGGATGACGGGGTTGCCACGGCAGACGAACTCTCCGATCTGGGCCGCATGAGGGAGGCGCGCAATGAGGCGCTGACGGCCATCATGGACCTCGATGACGAGTTGGAACGCGGCAATGTTTCCGAGGGGGAACATCGGACCGCGAGGGTTCTGTTGGTGCGTCGCGCCGCCGCCTTGATCCGCGAGATTGAGGGGCGGGAGCAGATCCTGGATGAGGAAATCGAGCGCGCTGTGCAGTTGAGTCGGGAACGGCGGCGGGAATGAAGGAAAGGCCGGCCCGATGGATTCCTGCTTTGGCAGGAATGAGGGGAATAGTAGCGGGAATGGCGGTGGGGGCGATGGCCGTGCTGTTGGTGGCGGGGACGTCTGTTTCTGCGCAGGAAACTGATCAGCAGTCGCTCAGCTCAGGCGCGCCAATCACGCTTGAAGCCGAGGTCCGAAACGGCACGGCAGGGGCGACGGTGCCGGAGGGCCTAATTGTCACGCTGCAGGTGTTCGACCTAGAGAACACTGAGCTGCAGCGGCTTGAGGGAGAGACGGACGCGAGTGGAGGCGTGTCATTCGGCGGGGTGATCGGCGACGAGGAAGTCACCTACACGCTGTCGGCGGCCTATAACGAGGTCCGGTTTTTCAGTGACGCATTCATCTCCACGATTGATCGCGACGGGCCGATTCACCTAACGATATTCGAGGCCACATCCGATCCGTCCGTGATTCGCATCACCGGGGACAGTTCCGCGATCACGCCGCCCGACGACGATTCCGGGGTGCTGCGCATCCTGCAGGTGACGACTTTCGAGAACACGAGCGACCGCGCCTACGTGGGCAATGATCCCCTGAATACACGGCTCACGGTTCGGCTACCGCTGCCCGTCATGGCGTTCGATCTTGAGTCCGTGCATAGTCCCGGCAGCCTCGTGCTTGCGCCGGACAGCCGCGATGTGTACTCCATCATTCCTCTCATGCCGGGCATCGAGGAGTACATCGTCACGTACGGGATCCTCTACACGACTGACGTGTTCGCATGGAGCAAGACGTATCCCTACCCCACTGAAATTGCCCGCCTGCTGGTTCCGGATGAGGTCTCATTCCGCCCGGGCTCCGACTGGGTGCAGATGGAGGACTCAGAGGTCTCCGGTGTGACGTATGCTCGCTATGAAATGAGGTCGATTCTAGCTGGTGAGACTCTCAGTGGCACAGTTGCGGACCTGCCACCAAGCGCCGGCTCACGCAGCCGCAGCCTTGAGCAGACGCTGCGAGACGTGGCTTTCGCAGTAGTCGCGGTCGCGCTGATCATTGCGGCGGGCTTTGCGCTGTGGTGGGCGCGATTCCGGAGCCGCGGAACGGGAGACTCCGCTGCTGAACAAGAGGCATTGCGGTCGCAGGGGGATGCTGCCGTAGCTGAACTGGCGCGGCTGGAGGATGCGCGGGAAGCGGGCGACATTTCGGAGGACGAGTATCGCGATATGTCAGCGCCTCATCGTGAACTCCTGCGCCGACTGCTCGATGAGGAACAGAGGCGATGAGCGCGGAGCGTGCCGGTTCCTCGGCACAGGCCATCGTGCGGTGCGCGGGCCTTGAGAAGTCGTATGGACAGCGCCCGGCGATTCGGAATCTGGATCTGACGATCAATGTTGGCGAGCGCATCGCTTTGTTTGGGGACAACGGAGCGGGAAAATCCACGCTGCTGCAACTCATCTCAGGCCTCTTGCGACCGAGTGGCGGTGGGATTCGGGTATTCGGAAGGCAACCGTGGGGAGGAGAGGGAGCTCGCGCACGAGCACAAATCGGGACGCTCAGCCATCAGAGTCACCTGTATGAGGAGCTGTCCGCCCGGGAAAATCTTGCTTTGTACGGCAGGCTCTACGGCGTACCGGATCCTCAAGCCAGAGCAGACGCGCTCATCGCGGAGTTTGGCCTGACGGGACGGCGTGTCGACCCGGTACGGACGCTGTCACGCGGCATGACGCAGCGCGTGGCGCTGATGCGGGCGCTGATCCACCACCCGGCGCTGCTACTGCTGGACGAGCCGGAGACGGGTCTGGACGCCACGTCGCGTCAAATACTCGCTAACCACATCACGGAGCAGGAGACGCGAGTGACGGTCGTGCTAGCAACGCACAACGTCGAGATGGGCGTTTCTCTGACGACCCGAGACATTGTGCTGCGCGACGGGGAAATCATCCATGACTCCGTATCGCTCGGCGAGCAGAGGACAGATGCCAACCGCCGGCGGGATGAGGTAACCCGTCTCGTCGCGTCACGGGCAAGTTGAGGCAGGTTGTATGAGCCGCCCGCAACAAGCCTCGCCTCCCGGCTATCTGGGGCAGATTCGGATTCTGCTGGCCAAGGAACTCACCGTCGAGTTCAGATCACGCGAGACCGCCATCCCGATGGCTGTGTTTGCCGCCGCAGCGCTTATCGCGTTTCAGTTCTCGTTCGACCTGCGCGGGGGGACGCTGAATCTCGTTGCGCCCGGAGTGCTGTGGGTGGCAATCATCTTTGCGAGCCTGCTGGCGCTGGGACGCTCCTTTTCGCGGGAGGTGGAACGCGGCTCACTGGACGGGCTGCTTGCGAGTCCTATCGATCCGGGGGCGCTTTACCTGGCCAAGGTGTCCGCCAACGTCATCCTGCTAGTGGTGCTGGAGGCCGTCATCATTCCGTTGGCGGCGATCCTGTTCAATTTGCAGCTTTTTCAGCCAACTTTGCTGCTGACGCTGCTGCTTGGCAACATCGGAATCGCGAGCGTGGGGACGATCCTGTCCGCGATCAGCGCACGTGCCCGGGCACGCGAGGCGCTGCTGCCGATCATGTTGTTGCCCCTGCTTGTGCCGGTCATCATTGCGGTAGTGCGGGCGACGGCGCTCGCCATCGACAATGGGCCGTGGGGCGACATCCAGCCCTGGCTGGCCATCCTGGCGGCGTACGACCTTGTTTTCCTCTTCGTGTCCTCGCTGCTCTTCTATGTTACGGTTGAGAAGTGAGCCTTACCGGTCGACGTTTCACAGTTACCGACGCCATTGGCATAGCCGCTTTTTTGGCGATGCTCATCGCCCTTTATCTGGCTATTGTTGAATCGCCGATTGAGCGCGTGCAGGGCATTCACCAGAAGATCTTCTACATCCACGTGCCGACCGCTCTGGTTGGCTACATCGCCTTCGGCGTAGTCGCATTCGCCAGCATCATGTATGTGTGGAAGCGGACAGACCGCTGGGACCGGGTTGCCGTTGCGTCGGCGGAGTTGGGCGTTCTTTTCACGACGCTGATGCTGGCGACCGGTTCGATCTGGGGACGGCCGGTGTGGGGCGCGTGGTGGGACTGGACGGACGCACGGCTGGTCACCTCGCTGGTCATGTGGCTGGTCTACGTGGCCTATCTGATGTTCCGGTCACTCGGCGAGAGCGGGCCGGGGACGTATCGCTCGGCGGCGGTCATCGGGATCCTGGGGTTTGTCAGCGTGCCTCTTTCGTACTTCTCCATCTGGCTATGGACGAACATCCTGCATCCCGTGCCGACACTGCAGTCGTCCACGGACAGGCCGGAAGGCTCAATATTGGTGCCGTTCCTGTTCGGGATGCTGGCATTCACGCTGCTGTACGTTTACCTGATGTCATTCCGTATGCGAGTGGAAGAATCACAGCGTGAACTGAACGAGCTGCGGGCGGCGCAGGAGGCCTCTTAGGGAGGGACAGCAAGACGTGGAGAACGATTTCGGGGACTTCAGTCCAATCTTTGTCTTTGTGGCGTATGCCGCAGTGTGGATTGTGTTTTTCGCCTACCTGTATTACGTGGCTCGGAGGCAGTCCGATATCCGCTCTCAGATCGACGCGCTTAAGGAGTCAGAGCGGGAGGACGAGGATTCAGCCGAGTCCAACGGTTAGTGAGGAACGCTCTTACACCACCTGGTCGATCATTACTGCGAGGAAGAGCAGGGCCAAGTATAGCAGGGAGTATTTGTAGAGGCGGAGGGCGGCGGCACGGTCCTTTTCCTTGAGCAGTCGGTAGGCGTAGTAGGTGAACATCCCTCCCAACGCGATTGCGCCCGCGAGATAGACGGCACCGAGGCTTGCCGTTGAGATATAGAGCAGCAGGGCGAGGATATTCACGAGGATCGTGTAGAGGAAGATGCTGGTTCGCGTACTCTCCTCGCCGAGGATAACCGGCATCATCGGCACACTGGCCCGCTCGTAGTCGTCCTTGATCATCAGGGAGAGCGCCCAGAAGTGGGGCGGCGTCCAGAAGAAGATGATGAGGAAGAGGTAGATGGCGGGGAGGCTTAGGTCGTTTGTCACACCCGCCCAGCCAACGAGTGGCGGCACTGCGCCCGCTGCGCCACCGATGACGATGTTCTGGACCGTCGTTTGCTTGAGCCAGAGCGTGTACACAAAGACGTAGAAGAGCGATCCGCTCAGCGTGATTGAAGCGGCGAGGACGTTCGCGCCGCCCGTTAGCACGGCAAAGGCAAGTACGTTGAGGGCGATGCCGTAGCCGATTGCCATGCGGGGGCTTACTCGGCCGCTGGCGACGGGGCGATGACGTGTCCGCATCATTGCGGAGTCGATGTGCCCCTCAAGGCCGTGGTTTATGGCCCCTGCACCACCAGACGCCAGCGCACCGCCAAGCAGAACGGCAAAGGCGACTGTCAGTGTCGGCAGGCCTTGTGCGGCCAGCACCATTCCACCAAGCGCTGTGAGCAGCAGCAGTACCATGACACGCGGCTTGGTCAGCCAGAAGTAGTCGGACGCGACGGTTCTCAGAGAGAAGGTTGGAGCGAATCCCGAGCCTCCGGCGGGCGCGGGTGGCATCTGCGCTGAGGCACGCGTTTCGTCGTCCCCAGTACCGGATGCTCTGGCACGGGCGGCCAGGATCACGAGCAGGACAGCAGCGGCCCACGTTAGCGATGCAAGTGTAATGTGGGCGACACGGGCGGCGTGGTGGAATTCCGTCCACGGCACCAGCGCGCCCACGACAATCTGCACGGCGAGCAGGTGCAGCGTTGCCTGCCCTATCAGGCTGATCATCCGGTCATTCTTCTTTTGACGCCATGAGAGGAACGCGACGTAGCCGGTGGTGAGGGTTCCGACGACGACCATGTAGCGGTGTCCCATGTGGATGTTGGGGTCGAAACCGCTCGGCATGATCGCGCCATCGCAGAGGGGCCACGCGGAGAATCCGCTACCACAGGCAAGCGTCGCTTCTTCGGCCACGACGTAGGAGCCAGAGAGAATCATCACCAATGTCATAGCGGCAGCGATGACCGCCCACAGGTAGATCTTGCGGGCGTCCCGCAGGGAGATGCCCTGCCCTTCTGCCCGCGCCGTTTGTCCGGGCGCGGCGGCCATCATGGTCACGATGAGTAATGCGAGGATGGCTTCGGCAAGGAATAGGTGAAGCGTGACGATTGGCGGCGGGAGTTCCGTGATGACGGCCACGCCGCCCAACCCGGCCTGCGTGAGCATGACGACGAGCGTGATCGCGGCGGGTATAAGCGCACGCCGGGTTGGCTGCTCATTGGCGCGTGAGGCAAGAAATGCCACGACGAACATGGCTGCCACAAGCAAGCCGACTATAGCCGCGGTTAGACGGTGGGAATATTCAATGAGGACGTGGTACTCAAACGGCGGGATGATACTGCCGTGGCACAGCGGCCAGTCCGGGCAGGCGAGGCCGGAACCCGTGACACGCACGAAGCTGCCGAGGCTGATGAGGAAGACGGTTGTGATTGCCGCGGCTAACGCTAGCCCCAGCAGAGTCTTGCGGTAGCGCAACTCGGCGCTTTGAGACGTGTTGGACATCACGTGGTCGCCGGCCTGTGGGGGGCGTGATTTGGCGAGTTCTTATAGAGCGCGGCACGCGAGCGGCGCGTGTCTTCCTCATCACGTTGCACGGCAACGATGAACAGCCCGGCAATGGCAAGGAAGTACGGCGCGATTCCGCCGACCCACATGATGAGTCCGCCAATCTGCTGATCAGTCATCGCGTCGATGCCCCAGAGGGGCTCCTGACCGATGTAGGGCGCATACCACGGGGCGGCAGCGAATGTCAGCATGGCGGCTAACGGGAACGTCAGAGACAGCGCCATAACGACGACGACAAGCCTGCCGAGATACGGGATTTTTCCACGGATAGGAGTTGGGTCGATGATAGCCCACCAGAAGAGCGTTGCGGCGGTGATGAAGCTTGTGTGTTGGCCGATATGAGCGAAGTCGTTGGTGACAGCGGCGGCGTAGGCTCCCGGGACGTGCCATGACCAGATAACGCCAACGAAGACGGCCAAGCCAACCAGAGGGTGGATGAGGATATGAAAGACGAATCGTACCTGAGGGGCTCTCGCGAGTTTGATGAGAGTCATGCGGCGGATTCCGTATCCCATGCCCCGCGCGACCGGCAGCACCGGCGCGCCAAGAAGGATCAGCGGCACAGCAACGTGGGTCAGGAGCATGTGCTGGGTCATGTGGAACGCGAACAGTCGACCGCCAAGGGTGTCTATGGGGGAGATAAGGGAGAGGAGCAGCAAGGTGAGGCCGACTGCAAACGACGCGGCGCGCCAATTGGTGACAACGCGGACCTTAATCGGGTTGAGGCCTCGCAGTCCCCTGAGGTAGGCGAATCCGAGCAGACCGACGAAGAACAGCGTCAGGGGCTCCCACGACCACGCGAACAAGTAATCACCGAGGTCATTCATGCGGCAATCCTACGCCTTTTCCAGCACGTTGCGGATACAGGAGCGCGCTCGGATGGCCAAAGTGGTTGTACCGCCAATTATCGGCGGCGTCAGACAACTATTCGGAATCGCTGTCGTCTGGATCCGGCGTGCGGGACGCCAGAAAAGCAAAGCCCAACAGAAAGACGAGCGCCAAGCCAAGCGCGACCGGAACCGAGTAGTAAACCTTTTCGCCGGCCAGCATGACGTAGTCGTGCGGGACGACAGCGTACAGGAGTAGGCCGATGCCGACAATCAGCGCGATGGTGACGACGAGGGCGACAACCGGCAACAGAATCGGCACGACAAGCCGATCCCGGACGTTACTCGTTCCACCGTTTTCGCCGTTATGCGCCATTGTTGCTCCGGTATTCTCGTGTCTTCAGTATTCGTATTCAGCCACTACGTTGCAGGCAGGGTGAAGTTCTCGAAGAGGGCAACCAGCGCCAAGAGGACCGCTATAGCAAGGAAGAGTCCGCCGAGGAAGAGGGCCTGGTACAAGCGCGCGTCGAACTTGAGATGCATAAACCAGCCGACGACGAATGCGAACTTGACAGCAGATAGGGCAAGCAGTGACGAGATCAGGATGACGGAGGGCACTTCAACGATGACGATGGCCACCTCGATAATCGTGATGATCGAGAGGATGATCGCGACGTTGACGTAGGTGCGGGGAGTCGGGTGCTCTTCCGTGTGCGCCTGTTGCTCTGCTGTCGCCATGTTTCCGTTCCTTGCTTTGCGTGCCGCTTTCGTCCGTCCTATGACGGGATGAGGTACACCACCGTAAAGATGACAATCCAGACGATATCAACGAAGTGCCAGTAGAGACCCACAAGCTCCACCGTCAGGTCATGCTTGGGCTTCAGCCGTCCCATCCAGGACGCGCCGACAAGCGTAAGGAGCATAAACACTCCGATGGCGACGTGTGTCCCGTGGAACCCGGTGAGGACGAAGAAGCTTGTACCAAAGACGCTATTGGTGATGGTCAGCCCTTGATCAACGAATACGTTGAATTCGTAGAACTGACCGCCGAGGAAGACAGCGCCCTGCAGGGCCGTCGCAAGCAGCCAAAGCCGCGCCTGCCTGGAGTTGCCACGCTGGAGGGCCGCGAGGGCCAGCACCATCGTCAACGAACTCATCAGAAGGACGAATGCGCTGACGGAGGTGTACGGGATGTCAAAGATTTCCGGTCCGGGGCCGGTCGGCACGTTGCTCCGGTAGACCATGTAGGTAGAGATCAGGGCGCCGAAGAACAGGCAGTCAGACGCAAGGAAGACCCACATGAGGATCTTTCGATGGTCGAGACCCGTTGTTGTGTAATGGGCCTCAGCCTGTCCCATTGTCGCGTCGTGTGCCACGTACGATGTCCTTTAGTGTTTCCCTGCCAGTCTCGTTGTCAGTCCGTCGGCTCAAAGATCCAGCCGTACGAACCCCAGAGCAAGAGGATCAGTCCGACAGCGCCTGCGGCATAGCCGGCCACCGCGGCGGCCTGATAGAGCAGGAGAGTGATTCCGAGCAGGAAGATGCCGAGCGCGACGATAAACGGGAAGTAAGACGGGCTGGGCATATGGATGTCATGGTGCTCGTCAGCCTCCTCGGCACCACCGGCGGGAACGGGTCGTGGCGCGGCATGCTCCTCATCCGGGTACTTCTGCTCCCAGAGGGCGTCACGGCCATGGACGACGGGGATCTCGGCGAAGTTGTAGTGCGGCGGCGGGGAGGACATCGCCCATTCGAGAGTTCGGGCGTCCCACGGATCGTCGCCGGCCACTTCACCACTGCGAGCGCTGCGGAGAGCGTTCCACACGAACAAACCAATTCCGGCGATCATGAACAGGACACTGAGGGACGCAACCAAGTTCCAGACGTCCCATCCCATCGCTTCGGGGTACGTGAAGTTCCGCCGCGGCATTCCGACGAGGCCCAGGTAGTGCATCGGGCCAAACGTCATATTCATGCCGATCATAACGAGCCAGAAGCTCCACTTGCCTTGATAGTCGCTCATCATGCGGCCGGTCATCTTCGGGAACCAGTAGAAGATTCCGCCGAGAATGGCCATAATCGATCCACCAAAGAGGACGTAATGAAGGTGGGCAACGATGTAATAGGTATCCGTCTGCTGGAGGTCTGAGGGGGCAGCCGCGTGTGTCATACCGCTAAGTCCACCGATGGTGAACAGAGCAATAAAGCCGAGCGCAAAGTACATCGGCGTCTTGAGCTGTATGTTCCCACCCCATATCGTGGCTAACCAGTTGAACACTTTCACGCCGGTTGGAATGGCGATAGCCATCGTCGTCGTCGCAAAGACAGCATCCGGCACGGGTCCGAGGCCGGCCGCGAACATGTGGTGCGCCCATACAGACCAGCCGAGGAACGCGATAGTCAATCCTGAGAAGACGACAACCGGGAAGCCGAACAATGGCTTACGGGAGAACGTTGGTAGAATCTCGGACACAATGCCCATGGCGGGCAGGATCAAGATGTAGACCTCGGGATGGCCGAAAACCCAGAAGAGGTGCTGCCAGAGAAGCACATCACCGCCACGCTCGAACACGAAGAAGTTGGTGCCAAAGAAGCGATCGAAGCCCAACTCAACAAGACCTATGGTGATGACTGGCATGGCCAGAGCCAGCAGGAAGGATGTGATGAACGCCATCCACGTGAAGATTGGCATCCGCATGAGGGACATGCCCGGGGCACGGAGATTGATGATGGTCACGATGAAGTTGAACGCGCCGAGTAGTGAGGACGTTCCCAGCACAAGCAGGCCGAGGACATAGAAGTCCATGCCGTTGGTGGGGGAGAAGGTGGTGTTGGTCAGATTGGCATATGCGAACCAGCCGGCTGCCGGAGCGGTCATGGTGAACCAGCCAAGGTTCAGGATGATGGCACCGCCGAGGAACACCCAGTAGCTGAGGGCATTCAGGCGGGGGAATGCGACATCCCGCGCGCCGATCTGCAGCGGAACAATCCAGTTAAAGAAGGCGACGCTGAGCGGCATGATGGCCAGGAAGATCATTGTCAGCGCGTGCATCGTAAAGAGTTGGCTGAAGACGTTCGCGCTGATGATGGACGAATCAGGAATGGCCAGCTGTAGCCGCATAAGGCTGGCCTCAATCCCTCCAACGAGGAAGAAGAAGAACGCCGTGACAAGGTAGAGCGTGCCGATCCTCTTGTGATCGATCGTCGTGAGCCAGCTCCAGATACCGGTTGTCCCGGTGGGTCTCTCGAGTAAGCCCCCTAGCATAGCCATCGTCATCTACTCCTTCAGCCTGCCGCCCGTTACTTCAGGCTCTCCAGGAAGAATACGAGATCATCAAGCTGTTGGTCAGTCAGGTTTAGGTCCGGCATCTCGGTGCCGGGTTTCACGTCCGGCGCGTTGTTGAGCCAGTGCTTGAGGTTTTCAGCGGCTGGATCGCGCTGCATGAAGTCGGGATCAGTCGGCACATCTTCAAAGAATGCGCCCATGTTCATATCCGCCGGGCCCTTGTGGAGGGTGTTTGCCGCGATGGTGACACGGGAACCGAAGTGGGAGAGGTTGGGGCCGGTCACGCCGATGGCCAACTCATACTCGTCCTCAGTTGCGCCCTCAATCGTATGGCAACCACGGCAGGCGTTCTCCTGGAAGACGACCCAGCCCGGTTCCATGGCCGCGGTCATGTTTACGGCCGGCTGGCGCTCATTCTCGGCCCACGCTTCGTAGTCGGCGGGTTCCCGAGCAAAAGCGACGGTGCGCATCAGGGCGTGCGAATCTCCACAGAACTCCTTGCACTGCCCGGCGTAAACGCCGGTTTCGGTCGCGTTCAGCCACATGCGGTTGACGCGGCCGGGCACGACGTCACGGCTGCCAGCGAGACGTGGAACAGAGAAGCTGTGGATAACGTCGTTCGACGCCAACTTGAGGTTGATGACGGTATCCACAGGGATGTGCAACTCATTGGCGGTGATGAAATCGAGGTCGCCGTTCTCATCGAGATAACGGTACTCCCACCACCATTGGTGGCCGATTACTTCAATGGTCATGGAGGGGTCATCTGCGTATTCAGACGGTGGGTCATACGTGGCACCGATGCCAGCAACCGTCGGAATGGTGATGGCGATGACAATCAGGGACGGGGCAATCGTC
>VXMO01000033.1 GCA_009841045.1 Dehalococcoidia bacterium | reverse complement strand
TTCAATACTCCGCTCCTTTGCCTCCTCACAACCGCATAGGTCGGAAGCATCATAGCCCTTGAATTAGTACAAGCGTGCAACCTGTGCAGCTTGCAACTTTATCCCACCCGCTCGCCCTGAGCGGTCAACATGTCATTCTGAGCGCAGCGAAGAATCTAAAGTCTCAATGTGCCTCCAAACCCCGTACAATCAGACACAGGGGGGACAAACAATGACCAACGGAGCATCCAACACCGATCAGCAGGCCGCGCTCAGCCACCTGCGCATCATCGAATATGGAGATATTCCAGCCTCATATGCCGCCCGATGGCTTGGCGACCTCGGCGCGGACGTCATCAAGGTTGAGCCTCCCGGCGGCGACCCCAACCGCCACCTGCCCCCCTTCGCAGGCAACGTCCAGGACCCGGAGCGCAGCCTCACCTTCATCAACGCCAACCTCAACAAGCGCTCCATCGTCCTCGACATCATCAACTCCGAAACAGACCTCCAAACCTTCGTCGATCTCCTTACAGGCGCGGACGCCCTCATCGAAGCCACCCATCCGGGCACGCTTGAATCCATCGACCTCACACAGGAATCTCTACTTGAGCGCAATCCCTATCTCGTCACCACCTCCATGACCCCGTTCGGCCAATGGGGCCCCTACTCCGACTTCAAGGGCGGTCACGCCGTCATTGAGGCCCTCTCCGGATTCATGAGCGCCCACGGCGATGACACCATGCCTCCCGTCGCCACACCCGCCCACCAGACCTACCAGGTCGCCTCCGTCCACGCCGCCTACCTCACGCTGGCCGGCATCCGCCATGCCCGCCTCACCGGCGCGGGGCAGCGCATCGATCTCTCCATCGCGGAGGCCACAACCTAAATGGGCTCCAGCGCCATCGCCCGCTACACCCAGCGCAGCGAGATTGTGGAGCGCAACGGCGCCAAGCCGCAGGGCGGCGCGTCCAACATCTTCCGTAGCCGAGACGGCCGATACGTCTATCTCGCCATCTACATCCTCCCCCACTGGCATCTCCTGACGCGTGAGTGGATGGAGGACGCTATTCTCTCCGAGCCTGAGTGGGACGACCAGGAGTACCGCATGGCGAACGAGGACGTTATCAACGCCCTCTTCCAGTCCTTCATCGAGCAGTTCGACGCCGACGAGTTCGTTGAAGAATGCCAGCGCCGCGGTCTCCCTTGCGCGCCCGTCAACACGCCCGGCGATTTCCTCACCAGCCCTCAGCTCACCCACCGCCAGTGGATCCAGGACCTTGAGCACCCCGTCATCGGCAAATACCGTGCCCCCGGCTTCCTCTTCAAGATGTATGAGACGCCCATGCGCGCGTGGAAGCACTCCCCCAAGCTGGGCGAACACGGGAAAGAAATCCTGGCCGAAGCGCAAAACGGACGACAGCCCGTCGCCGCTTCCGCCTCTCGCAACGGACATGCTCAGGACGAGTCCATGCTCGCCGGTGTCCGCGTCGCCGACCTCACTCGATTCTTCGCAGGCCCCATCGGCACCATGTTCCTCGGCTTCTACGGCGCAGAGGTCATCAAGGTCGAGTCGGAGCTGCTCGTCGCCAACCGTGACGCCAACAGCCCTCTCTACCCCGATATGAACCGCAACAAGCTCAGCGCCACCATCGATCTCCGCCATGAGGACGGCAAGAAACTCATGGACCGCCTACTCGAGGAGAGCGATGTCTTCGTCGACAACTTCTCTCCCCGCGTAATAGACCGCCTCGGCTTTGGGTGGGAACACAACCGTGAAATCAACCCCGGTGTGGTGCAGATCACCGCGCCCGGCATGGGCTTGGACGGCCCTCTCACCTCATGGGTCACGTGGGGCAACCAGCTCGTCGCCTACACCGGCCTGTCATCCATGTGGGGATTCAAGGAGTCGGAGATGGCCGCGCACGGCAAGCTCGTCATCCCGGACTACCTCGGCGCGAGCCTCGTCGCCCTCTCATCCATCGCCGCCCTCGAATACCGCGATCTCACCGGCAAGGGGCAGTTCATCGAGCTCGCGCAGGTCGAGGCGCAGGGCGCGATCATGGGCCCCGCCATCCTGGACTCCACCGTCAACGGCCACGAATGGGAAGCGATGGGTTACGGCGAGATCCTCGGCAGCCACTACGCCCCCTACGGCGCGTACCCCTGCAAGGGCGACGATGAATGGATTGTCGTCTCCGTTGAGACCAACGAGGAATGGCAAGGATTCGTGAATGCGATGGGTTCGCCCACGTGGGCGCAGGACCCCTTCTACTCCACCCACGCAGGCCGCGTCTCGGCCAAAGACGAGCTTGACGCCCAGATCGGCGATTGGACAAGCGGCTTCACCAAGCGGCAAGTCATGCGTATCCTGCAGAACAACGGCGTTCCCGCAGGAGCCAAGTACACCGGCGAGGACCTCTACTCAGATGTCCATTTCCGGCAGCGCGGCCACATCGTCGATGTCCACGAACCCCCGTGGGGCGATCTCTCCCACCAGGGCCTCCCCGGCATCCCCTCTCTCGCGGAAGCCCACGGCGACGGCCCCCCGCCCTGGATCGGCGTCCACAACGACTACGTCTTCAAGACCCTCCTTGGCCTCACCGACGAAGACTACGCCGCCAACCAACAATCCGGCGCCATCCGCTAACTCCCCACCCCTGCCATTCCCGCGAAAGCATGCCCCGTACTCCGATACGGGGCGGGAATCCAGTGCGACGCGCAGCACCGCCTCCCCCCGCTCACCCTGAGCCTGTCGAAGGGCCACCACTCCCCTCATTCCGGCGAAAGCCGGAATCCATCGGGACTGTCATTCGGAGCGCAGCCGAGGAATCCAAAATCTCATTCCGCCACCCCAAATCCCCGAATAGTTACAAAAAATCACACTGATATCACCCAATGGGCACATCCCGGTTACACACAGGGGATAGAATCAAGGCGGAGTATGCCCGCAATGGGAAGCGCCCCTGCGTCCTGCGATTGTTTAGCCTGAGCGGTGTTAAGGAAGTACGTTATGCGCGGCTCTGTTCGATTCGCCCTATTAGCCGCCATGCTCGCCGTGGCGCTCCTCCTACTCCTGATCGCCTGTGAACAACCCACGCCCACCC
>VXMO01000021.1 GCA_009841045.1 Dehalococcoidia bacterium | reverse complement strand
ACCAGAACTACATTACACGCCAAAAAAAACCCAAACCCGCCCCCCTCCTCGATGAACACGCGGGTAAGATCGAGGAACGCCAACCTGCCCCCGCCGGCGCGTCCGACAACGGCGCAACGCCCGTCCTCCCTCTCGAAGGCGTCCGAGTCCTCGACTTCACACGCATCTGGGCGGGGCCATACTGCACGCGCCAGCTCGCCGACTACGGCGCGGAGGTCATCAAGATCGAGTCGTCCCTCTTCGACAGGGACAACCGCATGGGCACCATGCCCTTCGTCGCCGACCTCAACCGTAACAAGCACGGCATCACCCTTGATCTGCATCACGATGAGGCGAAGGACGTTGCCAAGCGAATCGCCGCCGTATCTGACCTCGTCATAGACAACTTCGCGCTCGGCGTCATCGACCGCTTTGGCCTCGGCTACGAGGACATGCGAAAGGTCAACCCGGACATCATCCAGATCAGCATGCCTGGATGGGGCAGCGTCGGCCCGCTCAAGGATCACGTCGCCTTTGGGTTCAGCCTCGTCTCCGTCTCCGGCCTCAGCTACACGTGGGGACACCCGGAGTCGGAGCCCAACGCCCGCTGCAAGTTCGACTACCCGGACTTTCTTATCGCCAGCCTGACCGCCCTCGCCGCCCTTGCTGCCATCTACCACAAGGCAGAGACCGGACGCGGCCAGTACATCGAGATGGCGCAGGTCGAGGCCATTGGCAACACGATGGCCATGCCCTTCATGGACTACAAGCTCAACGGTCGCCCCGGCGAGCCTGTCGGTAACCGCCATCCCCTCCACGCCCCGCACGGCGTCTATCCTTCCAAGGGCGACGATGAATGGTGCGCCATCGCGTGCAGAACGAATCAGGAATGGGAGGCGCTCGTTGAGGCCATGGGCAGCCCCGCGTGGGCGCTGATCCCGGACTACGCGACGCAGGAGGGCCGAAAGGCCAACGAGGACGCCCTGAACGCAGAGCTGTCCGAGTGGACGCAGACGCTAACCCCGCGCCAGGTCATGCACCTCCTCCAGCGCTCCGGCGTCCCCGCCACCGCCGTCCACAACGGCGAGGGCCTCTTCTGGGACCCCCATCTGCGTGATCGCGGCTACATCCACACCATTGACCACCCCGATTGGGGAGTCCTTGAGCAGCCCGGCGTCACCGTGCGCCTCTCGGAAACTCCCGGCGGCTCCCGAATGCCCTCCGCCGCCCTCGGCCAGCACAATGACTACGTCCTCCGCGACATCCTCAACCTCTCCAACGAAGAGGTCAAAACCCTCCTGGACGTAGGAGCATTGACCTAGAGGCAGGCAGTCACCAAGTCACCGAATGAAATAAGGCAGGGAGGAACGAACATGACATCAGAGACTGCGAACGCCCCCGGCGCGCTCGATGGCGTCCGCGTGCTTGATCTCGGCGGACTGCCCTCCATGTACGCCTCCAAGCTTCTCGCCGATTTCGGCGCGGACGTCATCCTCGTTGAGGGCCCGAACGGCGACCCAAGCCGCCACATGCCCCCCTACGCCGCCGGAGAGCCCGGCCCGGAGCGCAGTCTCGTCTTTCACTCCTTCCACGCCAACAAGCGCAGTGCAGCCGCGGACATCACGACGGACGAGGGGCGCGCCGCAATCCGCCGCCTCGCCCGATCCGTAGATGTCGTCCTGGAAACTAACACCCCCGGCTACATGAATGAGATCGGCCTTGATTTCGAGAGCCTCCGCGCCGACAACCCCGGCCTGATTCTGTGTTCCGTCACTCCCTACGGCCAGACCGGCCCGTACGCTTCCTACAAGGGCACGGACCTCCACGCCGAGGCCATGGGCGGCCTCATGCTCTTGCAGGGCGACCCTGACCGCCAGCCGGTCATGTCGCCCGCCTTCCTCGGCTATTCTGTCGGCGGCACCCACGCCGCCATCGGCGTCATGAACGCCCTCTTCGCGCGGGAGCATTCAGGGCGCGGCCAGCGCGTGGATGTCTCGATGACCGAGGCCATAGCAAATATCCTGTTCATCGTCGCCCAGTTCGGCTACAACAGCACCGTCGCGGAGCGCCCCGGCACGGGCGGCGGCGGCGGAACCGGCGTCTTTGAGTGCTCCGACGGCTGGATCGGCTTCTCTCCTATTCAACCCAACCAGTTCATGACGTTCGCGAAGTGGACCGGCAATGAAATCATCAGCGACGAGATGTTCCGTGAACTCACCGTCCGACAGGAGAACAAGGATTTCATCAATGAGATCGCGGTCGAGTTCTTCCTCACCAAGACCGTCGCGGAGGCCGTGGAAGAGGCGCAGGCGCAACGCATCCCTGCCGCGCCCGTCAGCTCTCCGGCCGATCTCGCCCACAACCCCCACCTGCTCTTCCGTGACTATTTCCAGGACGTGACGCATCCCGTCCTCGGCGACTACAAGCTCCCCGGCCCCGCCGGTCGACTCACTGAGACCCCGTGGTCCTTGCGCCGCCCTGCCCCCACGTTGGGGCAGCACACGGACGAAGTGCTTGCAGAGGCCGACAGCGCCGCGCCGTCAACACCGGCAGCTCCCGTCATGGCAAACCCCGGCAACGGGCGCATGCCAATGGAGGGAGTCCGCATCACGGACCTGACGCGCATCTGGGTCGGCCCGTACGGCACACGCCAACTAGCCGACTTCGGCGCGGACGTCATCAAGATCGAATCATCGCTGTTCGACCCCGCATCCCGCATCACCGGCATCCTGCCCATGCACCCGGAACTCAACCGCAACAAGATGAGCATCACCGTGGACCTCCATTTCGAGGAGGGCCAGGACATCGTTCGCAAGCTGGCCGCAACAAGCGACGCCGTCGTTGAGAACTACGCCGCAGGCGCGCTCTCCCGCTGGGGACTGGACTATGAGGGCATCCGCGCCGTCAAGCCGGACATCGTTTACATGAGCATGCCCGGCTGGGGCAGCACCGGCCCGTTCGCGTCACACGTCCTGTTCGGCCTGCAGGCGCAGACCGCATCCGGCGTCACCTACCTCTGGGGACATCCTGAATCGCCACCCTCCATGCGCTGTGGCGTCTACTATGCCGACTTCTTCGTCGGCGGCCTCTCCGGCTACATGCTGCAAACCGCCCTCTATCACAAGCTCAAGACGGGGCAAGGACAGCGCATCGAGGTCTCGCAGGTGGAGGCGCAGGCCAACGCGCTCGGCGTACCGCTTCTGGATTACGTGATCAACGGTTTCAACCAGGAGCCGACGGGCAACCGCCGCGAATACGCCGCCCCGCACGACGCCTACCCCTGTCTCGGAGATGATCGCTGGTGCGTCATCGCCTGCCACACGGAGGAGGAGTGGCAGGGTTTGGTCCAGGGCATGACCCCGCCCAACGAGGATCCGCCGGAGTGGACGCAGGATCCGCGTTTCGCCACGCTGGAGGCACGCTTGGCCAACCGTGACGCGCTCGATGCGTTTGTCTCCGAGTGGACGAGGAGCCTGACTCCTCGGCAGGTCATGGCGACGCTGCAGAAGCACGGCGTGCCCGCCGCTGCCGCTCAGACGACAGAGGACGTGTATTACGACCCCGCCATGAACGCGCGCGGCTACGTCGTCACCGTGCCGCACGAGGAGCCGCAGTGGGGCAACATCGGTCACGCCTCCTACGGCGCGAAGCTTGAGGAAACCCCCGGCGCAATCCGCATGGGCGCGCCTGCTCTCGGCCAGCACAACGACTACGTCATGCGAGAACTGCTCGGCTTCTCAGACTCAGACATCCGCCAACTCATCGAAGGAGGAGTCCTCGTCTAGCCCCTACTGTCATTCCGAGCGCAGCTACCCGTTCGCCCTGAGCGTGGTCGAAGGGGGGTTCCCGAACGGGAAGCCGAGGAAGCCAACGTACCGACTGCTCCGCCAACGCCGGAACGCTGTCTCAATCCTCACAGGCCCACCCATCCTGCTCGCGAACCGGGAAAGAACCTACATGAACTCCTCAAGCCGCTGGATATTCCGAGGGTTATCGACCTCGTTGCCCTTCTGTATCCCCGCGTAATACGCGAACAACTGCACCGGCAGCGCTGTCACCAGCGGCAGCAGCGCCTGCGGTGTGTCCGCCGGAATGAAGATGGGATGATCCACAATCGGCGCGAGTTCCTCATCACCCTCCGTCAGGATGGCCGCCACCGCGCCCCCGTTGTCCTTGATCAGTCTCACCGCGAGCGCCATGCGTCCATACTCAGGCCCTTGCGGCGCGATGGCAAATGCAGGTGTCTCGTCGCCGTTGACCAGGGCGATAGGCCCATGAATGATCTCCGACCCTGGGTAGACCTGCGCATGGATATACCCAAGCTGTATCAGCTTCCACGCTCCCTCCGCCGCTATTGGGTACAGGCGTCCATGCGCCAGGAAAAGAGCGTCACGCCGCGTTGAATAGCGCGTGGCCAGCGCCGAAGGCAGCGACGGGTCCTCAAGGATGCGATTCGCGTACCCGGATAGTTTGCTGAGTTCGTTAAGGCGGCCGGGCACGGATTCCGCGCTGTCATTCCCTCGAACCTCAGCAAGATGCATCGCAATCAGATAGAACGTGAGCACCGACGACGTGAATGTTTTCGTAGACGCCATCCCCACCTCGCGTCCACAGCGCAACGGCACCACTGCGTCCGCCATCATTGCACCGGTAGAGTCCTCGTCATTCGTCACCATGATTGTCGTGCAACCCAGTTCGCTGGCCCGCGTCATCGCGCCCAGCGTATCCAGAGTCTCCCCGGATGCCGTCACCCCGATGAAAAGCGTGTTTGGGCCGAGCTCAAAATCCCCAAAGACAATCTCCGAGCCAACGTCAACCTGGCACGGCAAGTCCGTCAGCTCTTCGATATAAAGCCGACCGGCGTCCGCCGCGTGCAATGACGAGCTTGAACCCGTGAGCACTACCCGCTCGACGCCCGCCAGCGCGTCCCCAATTGGTTCCAGCTCCTCCATCCGGAGGGATAGCGTGTCGAAATCCACGCGACCGCGTAGCGCGTCCGTCCACGCCTCCGGCTGCTCCGTGATCTCCTTGATCATGAATGTCATGTGCCCGCCGCGCGCCGCCGCCGTCGGGTCCTCCGAGGGCGATATGGACCGCTTGGAGATGGGTACGCCCGCCATGAGCGTCTTGAACTCCACGCCCCGCGGCGTCACAATCGCCATCTCGCCTGCCGCAAGGAACGCGATTCTGTCCGACACATTTGTCAGCGGCCCCGCTTCGCTCGCCACGAAGGCCTCATTGCGCCCCCATCCAACGACAAGCGGGCTCGCATAGCCGCTCCGCGCCGCCACAATGGTCTCCGGCTCCTCTGCCCGCGCCGCAACAACGGCGAGCGTTCCCTGTGTCCGTGCCATAGCCGCTCGAACGGCGGTCTCCAGACTCGCCTCCGCGCCCGCCGCCGCCAGTTCCTCATTAATCAGGTGCGGAATCACCTCTGCATCGGTCGTCGAGAGAAAGCGATGGCCGCGACTCCGCAGTTCCATCTTGAGTTCAACGTGGTTCTCAACGATGCCGTTTGTGACCACGGCTACCAGACCATGCTGATCTAGATGTGGCTGGGCGTTCTCAGTCGTCACGGCCCCGTGCGTTCGCCATCGCGTGTGTCCCAGGCCCATGTGGCCGAGCGGCGGCTCCTCGGAAAGCGCCCCCTCAAGGACATCCAGCCGTCCAACGGTTTTGACGGCGTTGAAATACCCGTCCGGGTCGCGCACGGCGACTCCCACGCTGTCATAGCGTTGGTCTCTCACCTGAGAAAGAGCTTGCAGGAGGACCGGCACGGCCTCCCGAACACCGACGTAGCTAACGATGGCGCCCATAGATGTCTCTCACCGCCCCGCGCGCTCTTCCGTGTGTTGTATGTCCTGCGCGCTGCCCTCATAGTATCCGCGCATGTGCTCTGGCAACAGACTGGCAATGGCATGCATGATCACGTTCGTCGCCTGCTCAAACCGATCGTCTGCCTTGGATTCCGCCAATTCGGAGAGGTCCAGCAGCTTCCCGATGCGCGCCGTGAAGCGTGGCCTGCGAACCACGAACGCCGGGTTGTGCCCAAGCCCCGCAAGACCCTCGATGCCAACGGGAAGAACCGGCGCGCCCGTCGTCAGGGCAAGGAAGCCCGTCCCCGGCCGGGCCTGCCCCATCCGTCCGTCCCGGCTGCGTGTCCCCTCGGGAAACATCCCGATTGCCCCGCCACCGCTGAGATGTTCCCGCGCCGTCCT
Organism: Dehalococcoidia bacterium; assembly: GCA_009841045.1. GTDB lineage: Bacteria > Chloroflexota > Dehalococcoidia > UBA6926 > UBA6926 > VXMO01. Next base: position 25,418 of record VXMO01000021.1, on the reverse strand, counting down.
CAGAGCTTCACGATCAAGCCTGTCCCGCGTTATTGGAATCAATCCCCACGTCCGCACCAGCCACCGGGTGAGCGCATTCCCCTCTGTCACGAGTTCCCGCTTGGCGAGAAACCGCACCTGCCACGGCATGATGACGCCAATCAGCGCCGGATCCATGTTGTGCGTGTGATTCACCGCCACAATCACAGGCCCCGTTGGCGGCGCATTCTCACGCCCATGAACGGTCAAACGCGACCCAAGCCGAAACGCCCCTGCCGCGCCGGAATGTAGAACTTTTGACATAAGTGACTGTTTTCCCATCTCGCCACTATAGTAGACGCTGTGCGTCTGTCCCTTTCCCGCAACGGGGAAGGCAGCGGTGGGGGTGAACAAAATGACGTCTGCGAACGATAGCGCAGTGCTGAACAACATCGACCGCGATGAGGTCGTGCAGCTCATGAAAGACCTGCAGAGCTATCGCAGCTTCTCCGGCAACGAAACGGAGGTTATGCGATTCCTTGCAGGCTGGTTCGATGAGCGCGGCCTCTCCACCGAACTCATTGACGTCTCCGATGAGCCCGGCCGCCCTGATCTGGTCGTCCGCGTCCCCGGCAGCGGCGGCGGCTCGTCTCTCATGCTCAACGGCCACCTGGACATTGATCCCGTCCCGCTCAACTACCCCGGCGATCCGTGGGACTGCCACGAGGACGGAGACATCCTCACTGGCCACGGCCTCGGCAACATGAAGGCCGGCGTCGCGTCAGCCGCCGCCGCAACCGTCGCCGTTCACCGTTCCGGCGCTCAACTACGCGGCGACCTGCTCTTCACCGGCGTCGTTGGCGAGTTACAGGGTGGAGTCGGCGCATCCGACCTCGTCCAGCGGGGCATCGGCTGCGATTACACAATCATCTGCGAGCCCTCATTCCTTGATGTGCGCACCATGCACTCCGGCGCATGCCAGTTCGTCATCACGGTCACCGGCTCATCCGCGTGGATCGGGATGCTCCACCGCGCCGAATACGTCAACGCCGTCCGCGTCATGTCGGATGTCGTTAGGGCGCTTGATGACGTCGAGTTCTCCGCTCAGCCGCACCCCGCCACCCCCGGCCTGCCGCGCATGGTCATCGGCGCGATTAACGGCGGCGTCGGCACCGAATTCCTCAAGTGGCGCGCGTCCTACGTCGCGGATTACTGCGCCATCATCATTGAGGTGCGCGGAGTGCCCGGCCAGGACTGGGACAGGACGCAGGCCGACATTGACAGGGTCTTGGAAGGCGTTCGCGCCGCCAACCCGAATGCGCAGATAGAGATTTCCGGCCCGCCTGCCACGTACACGGACGATTGGCGCAGCATGAAAGTGCCCGGCCACGGCATTGACACGCCAATCGACCACATGCTGCCCCAAACAGTCGCGCGGCGTCACACGGAGGTCACGGGAAGTGCGCCTGAGCATGTCGGCCCGCAGGACCCCGGCTCGTTTGCGTGGACAGACGCGGGATGGTTCGAACGGGGCGGCACGGTTCCCGTCGTCTACGGCCCAACGTCCAACACGGAACGCATCACGCGCATCAACAACGTGCTCACGGTCGCCCGCGTTCTCGGCTTGACGGCGTTGGACATCTGCGGCTGACCGATCCCCGTGTTTGAATGCGCCCGCTAGAATAGTTAACGAATTCACATGCCGGACAACATTTTGATAGCGGTCGCGTGGCCGTATGCAAACGGGGATCTCCACCTCGGGCACATCGCCGGTGCGTATCTGCCCGCGGACATCTTTGCCCGCTTTCACCGCATGAGGGGCAACAACGTCCTCATGGTCTCCGGCTCGGACGCCCACGGCACCCCTATCACCCTCCGCGCCGAGGCCGAGGGCGTCTCGCCCCGTGAGATCCATGACCGTTTCCACCAGGGCTTTCTGGAGTCATGGGAAGGCCTCGGCATCTCGTGGGACCTCTTCACGACCACTGAAACGGAGAACCACTATCGCATCGCGCAGGACTTCTTCACCCGATTCCACGAAAAAGGCCTGCTCTACGAAACGGAGAGTGAAGTCCCCTACAGCCCTACCCAGAAACGCTACCTGCCCGATCGCTACATCAACGGCGAGTGTCCTCACTGCGATTACGATAGCGCGCGTGGCGACCAGTGCGACAAGTGCGGCCGCACCCTGGACCCGCGTGAGCTAATCAATCCGCGCAGCTCACTTGACGGCAGCACGCCCGAGTTCCGCACTCGCTCCCATTTCATGATGAAGTTCTCTGAATACGGTGACAGCCTCCTGGAATGGCTCAAGGACAAGAACCATTGGCGACCACAGGTAATCAATTTCACAACCGGCTTCCTTGAACAGGGCCTCAAGGATCGCGCCTACACCCGTGACCTTGATTGGGGTATCCCTGTCCCGCTCGATGGCTGGGAAGACCGCCGAATCTACGTCTGGTTTGAGGCCGTCATCGGCTACCTCTCCGCCTCCGTAGAATGGGCGTCTGAAATCAAGGGCGACCCCGAGGCATGGCGCGCATGGTGGGGGCATGACGCAAAACCCTACTATTTCATCGGCAAGGACAACATCACCTTCCACACCATCATCTGGCCCGCCATGCTCATGGCCTACGGCGATGACCTCGCCCTGCCGGAGGACGTCCCCGCCAACGAGTTCTTGAACCTGGAGGGCTACCAACTCTCCACCAGCCGCAACTGGGCTGTCTGGGTGCCGGAATATCTCGCCAACTATGACCCGGACGCCCTCCGCTACGTCCTCTCCTCCAACATGCCGGAGACTTCCGACTCCGAGTTCACCTGGCCCGACTACATCCGCCGGGTCAACAATGAACTCGTCGGAACCTACGGCAATCTCGTCCACCGCACACTGACCTTTCTCCAGCGATTCTTCGACGGCATCGTGCCGGATGCTCAGCCCGATGAAGCCGGAACACGCTTGCTCGCAAGGGTCGATGAGGCGCTCGAAGAAGCCGCCGCCGAGATTTCTGCCTGCCGATTCCGCGCCGGACTCGGTGTCGCCATGGGCCTCGCGCAGGAGGGCAACCGCTATTTGGACGAGCGAGCCCCGTGGCGCGCCATCCGTGAGGATCGCGACGATGCCGCCCGCACACTCGTCACCATCCTTGGCATCATCAGCGGCCTCAAGACCCTTCTCGCCCCCTACCTGCCCTTCAGTTCCCAGCGTCTCCATGAGATGCTCGGTCTTGAGGGCGGCATACAGGATGCCGGTTGGGTCGCAACGTCTCCGCAAGCCGGCACACAACTCCCCCAACCACAGGCCCTTTTTGCCAAACTTGATGAGGAACAGGTGCTCGCCCGTGAGATGGCCAACCTTGGCGCAGGCGCAGAAAATTCCGATACCGCATAAACTGGTGCGGTAATGACACGAGATACCACCACTTTGACTGACACGACAACAACCACACCCCCGGCATTTCTTGAAATCATCGAACCGGACATGGCAGAGGTGGAACGACGCCTCCGCACCATCGGCGAGGATGATTTCCCCTGGCTTGATGAGCTGCTCCGCTACATCCTCGCCACCCCCGGCAAGCGCGCCCGCCCCGCCGTCACACTCCTCGCCGGGCATCTCTTTGACTTCAATCGAGATGTGCATATCTCTATGGCCGTTGCAGTCGAACTGCTGCACACCGCCTCCCTCGTCCATGACGATTCCGTGGACAAGGCTTCTCTGCGCCGTGGCACGGCAACCATCAACGCCCGCTACGGCGACGCTGTCGCGCTTCTCTTGGGCGACTACCTCTTTGCCAGTTCCGCGGAGATGGTCTGCGCCACCAACAACGTCCGTGTCATCACCCTCTTCTCGCGCACGCTGCGGCTCCTCGCTGACGGCGAACTCCGCGAGATTCAGCAGGCGTTCGATTGGACGGGCGGACTGGACGAGTACTGGGCCCGTGTGGAGCGCAAGACGGCGTCCCTGTTCACAACCGCCGCCGTCTCGGGCGCGGTGCTCGGAGGCGCGACGGAGACCGAGATCGACGCCGTAACTGAGTACGGAATGAGCCTCGGCACCGCCTTCCAGGTGGTGGACGACATCCTTGACTTGCAAGGCGATGCGTCTGAGGTCGGTAAGCCCATCGGCTCAGACTTGCGTGGCGGCATCCTCACCCTCCCCGCCCTGCTTTATCTCAACGACCATCCCGAACTGAATGAGACAGGCCCATTCGCCCGCCTGCGGGATGAACGTGAAACTATGACAGAGCGCGACAAGGAGGAATGCGTCGAGGAGGCGCTCAATCTCATTCGCGGCTCAGACGCCGTTGAGAACTCCTACGCCGTCGCCAATCGCCTGGCCGACCGCGCCCGTAAGGCCCTCAAGAGGATCGACCGTCCCGCCAACCCCGCCCTTCAGTCCCTCACGGACATCATCGACTTCGTCGTCCAACGCCACTCGTAACCTCCTCCCCTCGTCATTGCCACCCCAATCTCGTCATTCCCGCGAAAGCGGGAATCCAGTACGGCGCGCAGCGCCGTCCCCTCCTCAAGGTTGGCAGCGAGCGCTCCCTGCCTTAAAATCGGTACAATCTCGGCCCGATTCACAAGGCGGACGCGTTAGCTATGCAACAGATCCCACTGGTGATTCTTCTCTTGGGCGTTGCCTACATCCTCGGATGCGTCTCCACCGGTTACTACCTCGTTCGCATCAGGACGGGCACGGATATCCGGCAACGGGGCAGTGGAAACCTCGGCGCGCGCAACGTTGGCCGCGAAGTAGGCTCATGGGCAGCAGCCATCACCCTGATTGGTGACGCGCTAAAAGGAGCCGTTCCAGTCGCCGTCGCCCTGTATTTGGAACTCGACAGTTGGGCTGTCATGGCCGTCGTGATGGCCTCGGTGGCCGGTCACATCTGGCCGGCCCAGCTCGGCTTCCGCGGTGGCAAGGGCTTGGCAACCGCCATGGGGGCCGTCCTGCTCATTGATTTCAGACTTGTCCTCGTCGCGCTGGCAATCGCCGTTCTTGGGAAGCTGGCCGTCAAGAGCGTGACTGGAGGCGGCCTCGCCGGAGTCGCTCTGGTTCCCGTTGCTGCCATCATCCTCGGGGCGAGTGTCTGGGAAATCGGTGGACTTGCTATCCTTGCCTCTGTGCTGCTCTATGCTCACCGGGACAACCTGCGTACCCTCGCCGACGGAATCAGGCGCGGTAAGGCCCGTGAATCAAATACAGTTGGTGTTTCTCAGTGAACGGCGTCAACGGCAACAAGGAAGGCTACGTCTTCAAGGTCGCGTCCGAACCTTGGGAACTGGAAGAGATATTCCGCCTCAACTACGAGACCTTCGTTGAAGAACTGCCCCAGCATGAGACCAACCCCTCCCGCCGCCTGATTGACCAGTTCCACGACGAAAACACCTACTTCATCTGTGTGCGTGGAACCGAACTGGCCGGCATGATCGCCGTACGCGACAAAAGGCCGTTCTCCCTCGACCGCAAGCTGGGAAGCGTGGATGAATACCTCCCGCCCGGCCTCTCGCTCTGTGAAATCCGCCTCCTCTCCGTTCGTTCGGAAAGACGCAACGGGCTTATCCTCCAGGGCCTCCTCTCGCACGTGGCCAAATACTGCGTTGATAAGGGCTACCAGATGGCCTTGATCTCAGGCTCAACCCAGCAGTTGTCGCTCTACAAGAAACTCGGATTCGAGCCGTTCGGACCGTTGACAGGGACCCCGGAAGCCTCCTTCCAACCCATGTATCGACGAGTGGAGGGCATCGACCATGAATTCAAGGACCTTCTCCACTGGTCCGTTGAAGAGCGTGACGACAAGCGCGTCGTGAATCTCATGCCCGGCCCCGTCGCAGTCCATCCGGATGTTGAGCGCGCATTCGCTCATCGACCCCAGTCCCACCGCTCCCCTGCGTTCGTGGCCGGTGTCCGGCGCGCGAAAGACCGCCTTCGCAAATTGGTCAACGCCCAGCATGGCGAGATCATGCTGGGGTCCGGAACTCTTGCGAACGATGTCATCGCCGCCCAACTCTCTCTTGAGTCGGGTCACGGATTAATCCTCAGCAACGGCGAATTCGGTGATCGCCTGCTCGACCACGCAACCCGGTTCGGGCTCAAGTTCGATGCCCACCGCGAGGATTGGGGACAGCCTCTTGATCCCGATGCAATAGCGAATACGGTATCGCAAGGAAGCTATGCGTGGGTTTGGGCTGTTCACTGCGAGACGTCAACCGGAGTCCTGAACGACATCTCGTTCCTGAAAGGCGTCACGGCAAAGGCAGGCGTGAAGCTCGTGCTGGACTGCATCAGCTCCATCGGCACAACGCCGGTTGACCTGCAGGGTGTCTTCCTCGCCTCCGGGGTCAGCGGCAAGGGCCTGGCATCGTATCCCGGCCTGTCCATGGTCTTCTACAACCACCAAGTGGAGCCGCAGCCGCACAAACTGCCCCGCTATCTGGACCTCGGCTACATCGCTGACAAGGGCGGCGTGCCATTCACCACATCCTCCAACCTGCTCGCCGCCCTCGGCGCTGCTCTCGATATCTTCGATCCCGCGCACCACTTCGAACACATAGCGGAAAGAACCCGCGCCTTGCGAGACAGCCTCCGAACTGCGGGATTTTCAATCTTGGCCGATGAAGAAATCTCCGCGCCGTCCATCGTCACCATCGTCCTGCCGCCGGACTGTAATTCCGTCGAATTGGGAACCCGAATGGAGAACGCCGGCTTCGCCCTCAGCTACAACAGCGACTATCTCGTACAACGTAACTGGATACAGGTCTGCCTCATGGGACACCTAAACGACGCCGACCTTGAACCACTCATCCCAACCCTGCAACGCGAATACGCCACCCTGCGACAAGAGACACCGTTCCAAGCGTAACGAGGACGCGCTGTGGACCCCAACACCGTCGTCTACGCCAATAACCTCGACTACCTCCGCGACATGCCGGACGCCATAGTTGACCTCATCTACATCGACCCGCCCTTCAACACCGGCAAAACGCAGTCCCGCGAGTCCCTAAAGACCGTGCATGACGAAGAATCCGGCGACCGCATAGGATTCCAGGGAAGACGCTACCGCACGGAGCGCATCGGCACCTCTGAATACGAGGACAGCTTCGATGACTACCTGAGTTTCCTTGAACCTCGTCTAATCGAAGCACATCGCGTCCTCAAGCCCAACGGCTCATTCTTCCTCCACATCGACTACCGCGAAGTCCACTACTGCAAAGTGCTGCTCGACGAGATATTCGGCCGCGACTCTTTCATCAATGAGATTGTCTGGGCATACGATTACGGCGCGCGGTCCAAGTCTCGCTGGTCAGCCAAGCACGACAACATCCTCTGGTACGTCAAAGACCCTTCCAGCTTCACCTTCAACTACGACGAGATGGATCGCATTCCCTATATGGCGCCCGGCCTCGTCGGCAAGGAAAAGGCCGCGCGAGGCAAGACCCCCACTGATGTCTGGTGGCACACCATCGTCGCTACGAACGGCAAGGAGAAGACCGGCTACCCCACCCAGAAGCCTCTCGGCATCCTTGAGCGCATCGTCAGAGTCCATTCCAGCCCCGGCGACCTCATCCTGGACTTCTTTGCGGGAAGCGGCACAACCGGCGAAGCAGCCGCCAAACACGACCGCCGCTTCATCCTCGTAGACAACAGCGCCGAAGCCATCCGAATCATGGCCAGGCGTCTAACCCCCTACAGCCCCCAATTCAACGGCTGCGAAAGCATCATCCCCGCCGCCTAACATTTACCAACTGTCATTCTGAGCGCAGCGAAGAATCTAAAGGCTCATGTGGCAAACATGCCGGAACGCGGCAAGCTTACTTCTTCTTCAGACAAGGCCAGACCGCGAACTTAAGCCATAGCGCAGCTATCCCGCCACCACAATCGTGAACTCCCCCCGCGGCTTCTCAAAGTGCTCGATGGCCTCCGATAGCGTCCCCCGGAAGATCTCCTCGTGCAGCTTGGTCATCTCCCGCCCGATGACCGTCTCACGGTCGCCCAGCACATCCCTCAGCGCCTCCAGCGTCGCGATAATCCGATGCGGCGACTCATAAAGTACCGTCGGCCACTCCTGCTCTGAGATGGCCTCGATCATCCGGCGACGCTGCCCCGCCCTGCGTGGCAGAAATCCGAGAAACGTAAACTTGTCCGCCGGCAGCCCCGCTACCGATAACAGCGCGGCAATAGCCGTCGGTCCAGGAATCGGCGTCACAGTGTGCCCGGCCTCCGCCGCCGCCTTCACCAACTGCGCGCCGGGGTCACTGATCAACGGTGTCCCCGCCTCGCTCACCAGCGCAATGCTCTTGCCTTCACCAAGCTCCGCGAGCAACTGCGGAATTCGCCGCCGCACGTTGGCGTCAAACAGGCTGACCAGCCGAACATGCAGATCATGTCGTGTCAGTAGCTTGCGCGTCGTGCGAGTATCCTCCGCCGCAATCAGGTCAACCTCGCCCAGCACGCGCAGCGCCCGCGCCGAAATATCCTCCAGGTTCCCAATCGGCGTCGCCACCACGTACAGCGTCCCGCCGCTCTCATTTGATTCCGTCATCACGCTGCAAGTTTAGCCGTAACGCAGCTACTGGCGTGGATCGAGGAAATCTCGCACCCCGTCCCCGATAAGCGCCACGCAGAACACCAGCACAGTCAGCGCAAGCCCCGGGAATATCGTCAGCCACGGCGCGGCCTCCAAAAATCCCTCCGACCCTTCCTTGAGCATCCGTCCCCACGATGGATCGGGCGGCGGCACCCCCAGCCCCAGAAAACTCAGCGCCGCCTCCGTCAGCACCGCCCCCTCCATGAATCCCGTCGCGTGGATAACGACAGGAGTGATGGAGTTCGGCAGCACGTACCGACCGACGATCCGCGTCGGGCTCCCGCCCAGCGACTTCGCCGCCATCACGTACGACTCCGCTTTCACGGACAGCGCCTGCGCCCGTGCGATGCGCGCCACCTGCGGCACAAACGCCACAGTAATGCCAATGATCACGCTGACCGGCGACGGCTCCAGCACCACGACAAGCAACAACGCCATCAACAGGTGCGGGAACGCCATCAGCGCGTCGATGAATCGCTGAATCACCAGATCGGCTACCCCGGACGCATAGGCGGAGATGATCCCTATCGTCGTGCCGATCACCGTTCCCACCAGCACGGACACCAACCCCACCATCAGTGAGATCCGCGCCCCGTACAACACGCGACTGAACACATCCCGCCCAAATCGGTCCGTCCCAAAGAGGTGCTCCGCGGACGGCGCGAGCAAAGCGTTGGCCTCGTCATGCGAGAGTGGATCGAAGGGAGCAAGCTGCTCAGCGAATACGGCCGCCAGCCCCATTGCCACCAGCGCCGTGAGCGCGGCCGCCCCAACGGGGTAGCGCCGCGCCGCCCGCGCCGGCCTAGTCGCGATACGTGATGCGCGGATCAAGTACGGCATACAACACGTCGATGACCAAATTGACCGTCAGCATGATGAACACGAACAGCGTGGCGTAGGTCTGCACGACAGGATAATCGCGGTCCGAAACGGCGTCCACGATGCCGCGCCCGATCCCCGGCAGCCCGAAGATCGTCTCCATCACCACCGCCCCGCCCAATAAAGCCCCCACCTGGATCCCCGCCACGCTCAGCACGGGAATCAGCGCGTTGCGCAGCGCATGGCGCACAAGCACAATCCTCTCCGCCAGCCCCTTGCTCCGCGCCGTCCGGATAAAGTCCTGCCCCAGCACGTCCAGCATTCCCGCCCGCGTCATGCGCGTCAGGTACGCCGCATAGCCCCACGCGAGGATCACGACCGGCAAAACCATCAGCTGAACGTGTCGCACAGGGTCTTGCCAGACATGGTCATAGATGACGGGAGGAGACCACCCAATCAACAGCACTAGCGCCAGCAGCGCCAACAGCGCGAGGAAGAAACTGGGTACCGCCTGCCCGCCAATCGCGAACACCCGCACAAGGAAATCAGCCCACCGCCCCTGCCGCACCGCCCCCGCGATCCCCACCGGAATCGCAATCGCCGCCGCCAGCAGCATCGTGTACACCGCCAGCTGCACCGTCACCGGCAGCTGTCGTGCCACAAGCGACGATATCGGCGTCCGATTGACGAACGACCTTCCCCCAAAGTCCCCCGTCGCCACGCTCCACAACCACGAACCGTACTGGGCGATGAGCGGCTCATCCAGCCCCAGCTCCTCCCGCACGCGCTCCACCTGGATAGGATCATGCGCCACCTCGCCGGAGCCGCCCAGCACCACGTCCACCACGTCCCCCGGCAGCACCCGCAGGATCGCAAAGATGACAATCGACGCAATCAGGAGCGTCGGAACAAACAGCGCAAGTCGCAGTCCAATGTATCGGAGCATGACAACAACCTAACGCATCAGCGGCGCGTCAGGTTGGCGTGACACCTTACAGGAGCTGCACGACCGCCGCCCCCGCAATGGCCGTCACCACCACAACCAGCCACGGCGGCGCCTTCCAGAACGCCAGCAGCGCGAACGCCGCAGCAGCCACCGCAAAGTCCGCCGGTGTCTCAATGGCGCTGGTCCAGAGTGGATCGTAGAGCGCCGCCAACAGCAGCCCCACCACCGCGGCGTTCACGCCCATCAGCGCCTGCCGCACGCGCGCCACGCCGCGAAGTCGCTCCCAGAACGGCAGCACCCCCGGCACGAGCAGGAACGACGGCGCGAAGATCGCCGCCAACGCCAGCAGCCCGCCGCCCCACGCGGGTGTCAGCCCATTTACGGATGCCCCGAGATACGCCGAAAATGTGAACAGCGGCCCCGGCACCGCCTGCGCAGCACCGTAACCCGCCAAAAACTCGTCGCTCGTCACCCATCCGGGCGGCACAACCTCCGCCTCGATGAGCGGCAGAACCACGTGGCCGCCCCCAAACACCAGCGACCCCGTCCGATAGAAGCTGTCCACCACGTCGACGGCCAGGTTCTCCGTCAGTCTGCTCGCCAACGGCAACACGGCCAACAGAACGAGAAACGCGATAAGCAGCACCGCCGCCGACCGCGTCCCCCCGTTCGAGACCACATCCCCATCCGTTCGCGGCTCCGGCGGCTTGAGAACAATCAGACCCAGCACCGCCCCGCCCGCAATCACAACCAACTGCGCCGCGATGCTGCCCGACAACAACAGCGCCCCCGCGGCAACCACGGCGATGGTGATGCGCGTCCGGTCCGGCGTCAGCGTCCGCCCCATCCCCCACAGCGCCAGCGCAACGACCGCCACGGCGACGATCTTGAGCCCGTGCAGCCAGTCGGCGCTCTCCTGCGCCCCCAGCTCCTGCACACCGTACGCGAACAGGATCAACGCCAACGCGGAGGGCAGCGTAAACCCCAGCCACGCCGCGAATCCCCCCAGAAGCCCTCCGCGCTTGATCCCAACCGCCATCCCAAGCTGGCTGCTCGCCGGGCCCGGCAGGAACTGGCACAGGGCAATCAGCTCCGCGAACGTCCCCTCATCCAGCCACTTGCGCCGAACGACGTACTCCTCACGGAAATACCCGATATGCGCGATTGGCCCGCCAAACGACGTCAGCCCCAACCGCCCCGCAACAAGAAAAATCTCCCAAAACCTGCCCATAACTCTCGGCATCGTATGCCATACGACACTCGCAGGTCATGGTGGGCCGCAGCCTACAGGCACCCGTCATTCCCGCGAAAGCGGGAATCCAGTGCGGCGCACAGCGCCGCCTCGCATGTCATTCCGAGCGTAGCCGAGGAATCTAAGGGTTCATTGTGTCCATCAGGGGCCGAATCCCGCGCAACCCCCGCTGCCGCTCATCCTGAGCTTGTCGAAGGATAAGAGCGGGAGCCCTCAATCATCCTCCCGTCATTCCGGCGAAGGCCGGAATCCATCCCGTGGCCCGCCAGGGCCACAACCTGCGTTCCTACTCACGCATGTCATTCTGAGCGCAGCGAAGAATCTAAAGTCTCAGTTGCCATTCCGTCATTCCCGCGAAAGCGGGAATCCAGAACCCGGAGCACGAACAATACGGGAGTTGGCTTCCCTACCTAAAGCAAACGATGATTGACCTGCAGGCCCGAAAGCCGCTCCGCCATGTCACTCTTGGCCTGCTCATAACCATGCTCGTATGCGCAGTACGGGCACTTGTGACGGCCGCTACCCGACTGGTTCTCCTTTAGTGCTCTCATAGCGGGGTCGAGTGGCAGTCGATTCTCGGAGTTCCCTTGCCCTGCATGGATGGGGCAATCACCAGCTGATTTCACTTCAGGCATATCCACCCACCTCCCTCAGCCGCCGCGCCGCCACCTCCACGTATTCCTCAACCGACTCAAACCCGATGAATGAGCGGCCCAGCTGCAACGCCGCCACGCCCGTGCTCCCCGACCCCGTGAAGGGATCAAGCACCACGTCACCCGGATTCGTGCTTGCCCGCAGGCACCGGTCAATCAACGCGAGCGGTTTCTGTGTCGGATGTTTGCCGTGCGTCTTCTCCGCGCGGCCGGCGGCATTGAACTTCCACACGGTCTGCATCTGCTTCCCGCCGTTCTCGGCGCGCATATCGGCGTAATTGAAGACGTACTTATGTTTGCTGCCCTTTTCCGCCTTGCTCGCCCACAGCACAACTTCAGTGGAATGTGTAAACGTGCGCCGGCCCAGATTCGGCGGTGGGTTCGTCTTCTCCCAGACGATGTCGTTCAGCAGCCGAAAACCGTTCTGCCGGAGCGCCATCCCGACACTCGGATAGACGTGCAGAGTGCCGGAAACCCAAATCGTGCCGGTCGGCTTTAGGACCCGGTACGCCTCCGCCGTCCACACGAGGTTGAACTCGTGGTCGGCGTCCAGCCCTTGGCTGCGGTCCCACTCCCCCTTGTTGACGCTGACCATCCGGCCGCCAACACATGTGATGCCGTCGTTGGAAAGCAGATACGGCGGGTCCGTCCAGATACAGTCGACAGAGTCGCTTGGAATGTTCTTGAGAAGATCGAGCGCATCTCCCCAATAGAGGGTTGCCGCGCCATCAGGTGACGCCCAGGTCGGAGGCGGATCGATAGCAAGGTAAGGAGGGGTTAGGGTCGAGGAGGAGGCCCGCATGGCGATCGGATCGTTGATCACATGTGCGCATCTGTCAACCCCTCCCTGCGGGACGACCGTTCACGCCGGAACGCGGCAACCCAGACCTCCACGCCGCCCAAGCCGGATCGCGAACCGAGAGCCCTTACGCAGTAAGCCACACCGTCGCAAAATCCGTGTGCGTGTGCCCGTCCTCCGGCGGTATCACCAGCCCCCTCACGTACGTCCGATACGGCACAACCTGCACCGACCCCGCAATCGGCACCACGTACGTCTGCTCCCGTACGATGTAGCTCTCCAGCTCCCGCCACGCCGCCACGCGCTGCCGATGCGTCCGCGTCGCCCGCAGATCCTCGTACAACAAGGTCACATGCGAGTCCTCGTGCTTGGCATACGCGTCGGGGAAGCGGCTGTACACCCCGTACGCCGCCTCCGTCCCCTCCGGTATCGGCGACGTGAAGTTCGAGCCCGGCTGAGAATCATAGTCCAAACTCACCCGCCCTCGATTCCATTCCGCCTCGTCCACCAACTGAATCTGTAGATCGATGCCCAAACCGGCGAGCTGGTTGTGGAGAAACTCACAGCGCGCCGAGAGTCGCGCCCGGCACAGGTAGTCCATCTCGAAACCGTCCCCATGCCCCGCCGACTCCATCAGCGCCAACGCCTCATCTCGTCTCTCCTCAAGAGCGCCTCGATTGAACCGCTGCCACGTCGTGAAATCGGCCGACGTAAACGGGTTGGCCGGGCTGAACGTCGGCGAGATATACCCGAACCCCCCCAGCACCGTCGGAATCGCCGCCTCGCGATCGATCCACAGGGAGATCGCCTGCCGCACGTCCGGGTCCTGCCACGGCCCCTCGCGCAGCACGTTGAATCCCAGCCGGAACATCCCGCCCTGCATCTCCCCGTAGAACACCTCGTCCGGCCCCAGCTGTTCATCGATGGCCGCCTTGCGCTCCTGCGTCAGATAATGCCCCTCGCCCCGCGCTCCCCCGTCGATGCGACCCGTCCGAAACGCCGCGTCCATCGCCGTCGCGTTCGGCATGATCACATAGTCGATCCCGTCCAAGTACGGCAGATCGCCGCCCGCGCCGCGCTCCCAATAGTCATCGTTCCGAACGACACGAATCAGGCTGCCCGGCTCATAGTTCTCAAGCCGGAACGGCCCCGTCCCGACAACCCCAACATCCAGCGGCCCGGCGCTGTACTCCCCGTCCTCAAACAGTGGCTCGAACACGTGCTTCGGATGGGCGATGCGCAGGCGCGGATTTGCTAGCACGGACAGATAATGCGGATTTGGCTCCGCGAGCGTCACGCGCAGGCGGTTGAACTCCAGCACTTCAACTGACTCAATCTCGCCAAGCTCTCCCCGGAAATAGGCAGGCGCGCGCACCGGAACGCCGTCCGATGCCCACCCGTTGGCCGCCAGGTCGAACCAGAACGCGGCGTCTTCCGCCGTGAACGGCTCGCCGTCGTGCCACGTCACGTCGGGACGAATCGTGAACTCCCACTCGGTGAACCCGGGATTGGCAAGCCAGCTCGACGCGAGATCCGGGCACGCAAGGTACATATTCTCGCGACACCGCCGCACCAGGTTCCCCGCCCCGAACAGCGCCCCGCCAACGTGATGCAGCGCGATGCTGGATGTCCGCATCGTGTCAAACGCCGCCGGTGGATCCCCTCGATTCGCCAGCGTCAGCACCCCGCCATACGTCGGCGTCTCTCCACCCGCAACCGGAGATGAATCTGACCGCGACTCCGGCGTCACAGTGCCGCTGCCATTGCACCCAACAAACACAAGACAACAGACAAAAAAACTCAGCCAATAGATAACGGGTAGGCCAAACAACCTCATCCACCCAGTATGCCGACCACCGCCCACCCTGAGCCTTCGAAAGATCCCCGTTCGCCCTGAGCGTAGTCGAAGGGGGCTTCCGAACGGGGATCTAGCCTCCCCGTCATTCCCGCGAAAGCGGGAATCCAGTGCCGCCCGCAGGGCGAAACATCCTCCTCCCTTGTGGGGCAGAATCAGGGGAGAGCTTATACGGAACTGATACTGAGGCCTTGAATCCGCTCAAAGTGCCTGTGATTATTTGTCAGTAATATGAGGTTGTGCCGCAGGGCTGTGGCGCCGATAAGGATGTCCATATCCCCGATCAAATTACCGAGTCCTCGCAGCCTGCCGCGTTCCTGACCGAAAATGCGGCAAGTCTCCACGTCAAGGGCCAATAGTTCGATCCGAGAGAGAAACTGCCTCAATCCTTCTTCGCTCCGGGCAGGATCACGAGACAGGAATATACCCTCATAAAGTTCGGCCAACGACACCACGCTGAGGCCGATTCCCTCCGACCTAAGCTTGTCGACCTGCTCGGCAATGGCTGGCGAGTCTCGGAGGTAATCGATTGACCAGTCCGTGTCGATCAGATACCGCATCGGCACTACTCGCGGGGATAGTCACGGGAGCCGGTGATGCGGGATTCATAAATCATCTTGATGAACGCATCACCATCAATCAGGCCCTTCCACGAGCCACGTGCCCTGCGGAATCGTTCCTCTTTGGTCGCCTCATCCTCCGCTACATCATCGTTGTCCGCGTCATGCTCAACAGACACGATCACCTCTTTGCCTTCCTCAAGCTCAAGAGGCTCCAGTGGCGTTAGGACGCCTTTTTCGTATCTTGCACGTATTGTTGCCATATCGATGACTCGACTCTCTGGAGTAAATGCCTCGCTGGGCGTCAATGGCACCCCACATAGCCTTCTGCTGCGCCATTATAGCGCCCCCCCCACCACCCACCCGGAGCATAGTCGAAAGGCAACCGAGAGCCGTAGCCCACCTACTCCACAGTCCGCAACTGCGGGAACAGCACCACCTCGCGAATCGTTGTCTGGCCTGTCAGGATCATCACTAACCGGTCGATGCCCAGCCCAAGCCCGCCTGCCGGCGGCATCCCGTGCTCCACGGCTGTCACAAAATCCTCATCCAGCCGGTCGAAGTCCTCGTCACGGAACTGCTCGCGGTTCTGCTCTTGCGTCCGCAGCCGCGACGCCTGCTCAATGGGGTCATTCAACTCCGTGAATGAATTGGCAACCTCCATCCCACCGATGAACCCCTCGAACCGCTCCACTAACCGCGCGTCACCCTCCGTCGCCTTGGCCAGCGGCGTCATCTCGATTGGATAGTCGAGCAGGAAAGTCGGCTGGATCAGTCGCGGCTCCACCAGGTCGCCAATCAGCTTGTCCACCAACTGCGGCCAGGACGAGTCCTCCGCCGGTGTCAGCCCTCGACCCCGCATCGCGGCGCGCAGCCCGTCCGCCGTCCGCATCTCCTCGCTCAGCAGGTCAATCTCGCTCCACTCACGAATCGCGTCAATAAGTGATAGCCGCCGCCACGGGGGCACCAGATCGATCTCCTGCCCGTCGTACGTCACCGTCGACGTGCCGTGCGTCAACACCGCGAGGTGATGAACCAGCGACTCCACCATCTCCATCACGTCCTCATAGGACGCATACGCCTCATACGACTCCATCGTCGTGAACTCGGGGTTGTGTGCCGCGTCGATCCCCTCGTTGCGGAAGATCCGGCCAATCTCAAATACCTTCTCGAACCCGCCCACCAGCAGCTTCTTCAGATTCAGCTCCGTCGCGATGCGCAGGAACAGCTGCCGGTCCAGCGCGTTGTGCCTCGTGACGAATGGTGCGGCCATCGCCCCCGCCGCCACCGGCACCAGCACCGGCGTCTCGGCCTCTATGAACCCCCGGTCCTCCATAAACCGACGTATCGCGGACACGACTGCGCTGCGAACGACAAAGATTTCGCGTACCTCGTCGTTCGCCATCAGGTCCAGGTAGCGCTGACGATACCGCTGCTCGACGTTTCTCAGCCCGTGCCACTTCTCCGGCGGAGGGCGTAGCGCCTTGCTCAGCACGGAATACGATGCGGCCTGCACGGTGACTTCCTCCGTCCGCGTCCGATACAGTGTCCCGCTGACGCCCAGAAAATCACCGAGATCGAGGTCTTTCAGAGCCTGGTAGTCGTCGGTATCAAGCTGGTCCCGCGCAAAGCTGACTTGAATCTCCCCGCTGCCGTCCCGCAGCGTGGCAAAAGTGAGTCGCCCCATTCCGCGGATGGTCATCAGCCGCCCAACCACGGCAACCCTCTGCCCCGCGGCCTCATCCGCCTCAAACAGCGCCCGCGCCTCCGAGGACGTGTGCGTCCGCTCCGTTCGGCGTGGATACGGCTCGATGCCCTGCTCGCGCAGCCGTTCCAGCTTGGCCAGCCGTGACTCGAAGTGGGCCTGCGCGGCCCGTGGCTCCTGTTCGCTACTCAACGGAAACTATCGTGTAGCTAATCGTGCCGTTCGGAACCGAAACCTCCACCGTGTCGCCAACCTTGTGACCGATCACGGCGCCGCCCACCGGGGATTCGTTGGAGATGCGCCCGTGCGCCACGTCCGCCTCCGTTGTGCCGACCAGCGTGTACGTGTCCTCTTCGCCGCTCTCATCACGCACCCTGAAACGCGTGCCGATGGAGATTCGCCCGTCCTCTGCATGGTGCTCATCGATGATGACGGGATTCTTGAGGATGGACTCTAGTTCGAGGATGCGCCCCTCCACGAATGCCTGCTCCGTCTTGGCGTCCTCGTAGTCCGCGTTCTCCTCCGTGCCGGTCAACTCCTTGGCGCTGTGCAGCCGCTCAGTAATCTCAATGCGTCGAACAGTGCGCAGGTGATCAAGCTCGCTTTCCAGTTTCGCGAGCCCTTCGTGGGTGAGATATGTTTCCTTCTGCGCCATGACGATGCCTCCTTCTCAAGGATATTGTCCGTGTCAACTACGATGCCCCAGTTGGGCCTGTGGTATGCGCAGCACGGAGATGATGCTCGGCGCGCCGTCCACGTCATGGGGAGCCAGCCGCGCCACTACAACCTCGTCCCTTTCCCGGATATACCCGCGCTCCTTCGCCTCGGACAGCATGTAGTCCAGCATCACGTCTGTGTTGTCGTGCTGCACCCCCAACTGCGGCTGAACGGCGTGCAGCAGAGCCATCCGCCGATACAGCGCGCGACTGTCCGTGAACGCCAGCACCGGCGCCGTCGGACGCTCCAGCGACAGCATCCGCGGCATCTGGTCGTCAGGTGAGAAGACGATAAGCGCGGTAGCATCAAGGTCCGCTAGCAAACTCACGACAGCCCGCGCGATCTTCCTGTCCTGCCCGTCTGACCCACTCTCCGCCGATGCCCGCCGCGATACCTCCAGGTATTCGTCGCTCCATTCGGCCTCGCGGATAATTCGATCCATCGTCTCCACGGATTCCACCGGGTACGCCCCGATCGATGTCTCCCCGCTCAGCATCACCGCGTCCGCCCCCTCAAGCACCGCGTTCGCCACGTCTGATGCCTCCGCGCGCGTCGGCCTGCGGTTCCCGATCATCGACTCCAGCATCTGCGTCGCCACGATCACCGGCACGCGTTTCTGCGCCGCGAGATGCACCACTGCCTTTTGGATAACGGGCACCCGCTCCGGCCCTAGGTCAACACCCAGGTCGCCCCGCGCCAGCATCACGCCGTCTGAAACATCCAGAATTGCGTCCAGGTTCTCAAGCGCCTCTGCCCGTTCAATCTTGGCGATGATCGACATCTGCGGCGCTCCAAGTGACCGCAGGGTGTCGCGGGTGGCCTCAATTTCCTCCGGCGTCCGCACGAACGACAGCGCGACGTGGTCCACGCCCAGCGTCACGCCCCGCGCCAGGTCCTCCCGGTCCTTGTCCGTGGGCGAAACGACGCTTACGTCAATATTCGGCGCGTTGATGCCCTTGCGCTCGCCAAGCTCGCCACCATGCACAACAACGGTATGGATATCCGTCTCGTCGCTCCGCGCAACCTCCAACTCCAGCACGCCGTCTGCGATCAGAAGCCTGTCTCCCGGACGAACATCTTGCGGCAGCCCCGGATGACTCACCCACACCTTCTCATCGGTGCCGTCCGGCCAGTCCTGCGTCGTCAACACCAACGGATCGCCATCCACCAGGATCACGGGCCTGCCCCGGACAAGCGTCCCCGTTCGCAAGCGTGGCCCCTGCAGGTCTTGCAGAATCCCCACCGAACGTCCCATGTCCTGCGCGATACGGCGTATGAGGCGCACGACGGCCTCATGCTCATCCGGTGTCCCGTGTGAGAAATTGAGCCGCGCCACGTTGACGCCGGCCTCAATCAGTTCGCGAAGCGTCCCCTCGTCGGACGTCGCCGGCCCAATGGTGGCGACAATCTTCGTGCGGCGGACGTGGCGCTCACGCCGATCAGGCGGGACATTCATGCCCCGACCTACAGATCAACCGATAGTTCAAGCCCTATCGGGCAATGATCGGAACCCATCACGTCGGACAGGATGAACGCATTGGAGACGCGGTCCATCAGCTCCTCATTGACGAAGAAGTAGTCAATCCGCCATCCAACGTTCCGGTCTCGCGCCCGCGTCATCTGGTCCCAATAGGAATAGTGACCGGTCTCATCCGGCACGAACGTGCGGAACGTATCGACGTACCCGTTGCCAACCAGCTTGTCCATCCATTCCCGCTCTTCCGGCAGGAACCCGGATGTCTTCTGGTTCTCCTTTGGGCGAGCAAGGTCGATCTCGTTATGTGCCGTGTTCACGTCGCCACAGAAGACGATGTTGAGGCCGGCCTTTCTCTCCGACTCGATGTGCTCAAAGAAGGCGTCATAGAACTTCATCTTGTAGGCCAGCCGCTCCTTGGACGAGCGCCCGTTGGGGAAATAGACGTTGTAGAGAACAAACTCGCCGTAATCGAGCCTGAGCACCCGCCCTTCGTTGTCCCAACTGCCGTCCCCGAATGTGGTGGACACGTCTTTGGGCGCAGCCTTCGTGTAGACGGCAACCCCTGAATATCCCTTCCGCTCCGCGGAGGCGAAATGGGCCTCATAAC
The DNA here is from genome assembly GCA_009841045.1 of Dehalococcoidia bacterium. Lineage (GTDB taxonomy): Bacteria > Chloroflexota > Dehalococcoidia > UBA6926 > UBA6926 > VXMO01. Next base: position 5,479 of record VXMO01000021.1, on the reverse strand, counting down.
CCTCAACCTCCAGCACAGCCTTTGTGAGCTGGTCGGGCTGGGATTTCGTCTCCTGCATACAAAGCACATCCGGGGAGACGGCCGACAGTATCGCCGGAAACTCACCCTTGCGATGCACGGCCCGCAGGCCGTTCACATTCCACGAAAGCAACGTCGTACTCATGTGGCTGATAATAACCGATGAATCCAGCGCGGGACTACAATGACCCACAGAACTGTGACTGTCAAAGCACGCCATATCCGATACCTGCTCATGCTTGCCGTATCCGCCCTTGCCGCCATAGCAACCACCGCCTGTGCCGCAGACAGGCCGGAGAACGCCGTCACCCTCCGCGTCTTCGCCGCATCATCCCTGACGGACGCCCTCACGGAGGCATCGACAGCATTCGAAGCGGAAAATGCCAGCGTGGCGATCGAAACCCACTTCGCGGGAAGCTCACGACTCCGCGCTCAACTCGAAGAGGGCGCGCAAGCGGACATATTCATCTCCGCAGACCCCCGCCACGTCGACGCAATCACCCACTTGCTCGTCGAATCATTAATCACCACCGTCGCAACCAACGAAATGGTCGTTGCCCTCGCCGACTCCACCCGGTCAATTCAGTCCCTTGAAGACCTTGCCGAGCCGGACGTGAAGATCGTCATCGCGCTACCGGACGTTCCGGCGGGGCGTTACGCCCGTGCCTTGCTCGTACAAATGGCCCGGCAGGCAGATTTCCCCTCCAATTTCGACGATGCCGTCCTCGCCAACATCGTTTCCGAAGAGACCAACGTCCGTGCCGTCCTCGCCAAGATCCAGCTCGGCGAAGCCGACGCCGGTTTCGTCTACCGCTCCGACCTCCGCGACACCGGTTTCCGCCACCTCACCATTCCCAACCAAAACCCCGCTGACATCGCCTACGTGGCCGCAGTCCTGCGCGACTCTCCTCATCACGACGCCGCCCAGGCATTCCTGGACTTCCTCATCTCTGACGAAGGCCAACAGATCCTCGCCTCCCAGGGGTTCTTCGTACCGGTGACGGCAACCCCATGAACCGCCGCGCGTTCCCCGTCCGCCTCCCCCCCGGCGGCATCATCACCCTCGTCTATATCGCCTTCATCGCCCTGCCCCTCATCGCCCTGTTCGTCCGCGCGGTCTCCTCCTACAGCCTCTGGGACAGCCTCACAAGCGACATCACCCTCACCGCCCTCCGCCTCTCCCTCGTAACCAGCCTCATCAGCATGATCGTCGTCGTCGGAGCGGGCGTCCCCATCGCCCGCTATCTCTCCCGCCGCACAGGCCCCCTTTCGCGCGTCATCGATGTCCTGATCGACGTTCCCCTCGTATTGCCCCCCGTCGTGGCGGGCCTGGCCATGCTCATGGCCTTTGGCCGCATGGGAATCCTCGGCGATGCTCTCGACGCCGCAGGTATCCGACTGCCCTTCACCACCGCCGCCGTCATCCTCGCGCAGATATTCGTCTCCGCCCCGTTCTTCATCCGCGCCGCCAAGCTCGGATTCCAGGCCGTCCCGCGTGAACTGGAGGAGATCTCCCAGACCCTCGGTATCTCGCCGTGGCGCACCTTCTGGCGCGTGACCCTGCCCCTCGCATGGCCGTCCATCGTTGGCGGCCTTGCCCTCTCGTGGGCCCGTGCCATCTCCGAGTTCGGCGCGACCATCATGTTCGCCGGCAACCTCACCGGACGCACCCAGACCATGCCCCTCGCCATCCTCAGCGCCATGGAGAGCAACGTCGGAGCGGCGCTCGCCCTGGCCGTCATCCTCGTCGCGGCGTCCGTCATCGTCCTGTTCGTGCTCGCCTTGGCGGCCACGCGTGCCGCCGTCCCTGCAGGGAGGCTCGAATGAGCGCCCGTGGCTGGATAAAGCATCGCATTGGCGCGTTCTCACTGGACGTGTCGTGGGACGTCGAACCCGGAACCGTCACCGTGCTCTACGGCCCCTCCGGCGCGGGCAAGTCCCTCACGCTCCGCGCCATCGCTGGCCTCGTGCGACTGGACGAAGGACGCATCGAGCTCGACGGCTCGGTCGTTTTTGACCACGAAGCAGGTCTCTGGATCCCGCCCCACCATCGCCGCGTCGGCCTCATGCCGCAGGAATACGGTCTCTTCCCCCACCTGACGGTCGCCGCCAACATCGCCTACGGCGCTCACGACCCCGACTCCCACGCGCGCGCCGCCGAACTCACCCGCACTCTGGATTTGCAGGAACTGCAACAACGCCGAATCTGGCAGCTATCCGGCGGCCAACGGCAGCGTGTCGCCCTTGCAAGGGCACTGGCTGCCCAGCCCCGCGTTCTCCTCCTCGATGAGCCGTTCGCCTCCCTCGACTCCGAACTACGCCGCGCCGTTCGACAGGAGATCCGGCAGGTCCTCACCGCCTCGCATGTGCCGGTCATCCTCGTCACGCATGACGCCGAGGAAGCTCTTGCGCTCGCCGATCACGTTCAGATCATCGACAGCGGCCGCATCGTCGCAGAAGGCGATCCGGTCACAACGCTCCGTCAGCCTCCCGCTCCGCGCATCGCCCGCCTGGCCGGCGTCGAAAATCTCCTGCGGATGCGCGTCGCCCGCCTCCAGCCCGAAGACGGGGCAATGCTCTGTGAGACCCTCGAAAGCCCCCCGCTCACCCTTGAAACCCCACTCGCGGAGGCGCGCGAGGGAGACGTGGTCACCGTCGGCATCCGGTCCTCGGATGTCATTCTTGCCAGCAGCGAGCCGCAGGGACTATCCGCCCGCAACGTCTTCGCTGGAACCGTGGCGTCCATCGAGCCGCGATCCCCCGGCCACGACGTAACCGTCAACTGCGGAGCGGGACTGTCCCTCGTTTCTCACGTCACGCGCCACGCCATCACCCAGCTGGGCATAAACGAGGGGACACGGATGTGGGCGGTCGTGAAGGCGTCGAGCTGCTTCCTGCTGTCAGAGGACTAAGGGAGTTCAACAGCGCCCATTACGTGGCGGAGCTGTGTGAAGAAACGTCCGTATCCACCTGCCATTCACCTTCCAGCAGGCGCCTGCGCTGCATCCGCAGCCGGATCACTTTCCACCAAAACAGGACCCCGCCCCCCGCCAGCGCCAACAGTGGAATCACGCCGAACACGGCGCTGAGATGAACGACCGTATACAGGGACGCCGTCTCCCGCAGCGGCATGTAGATGAAGATGATCACGCCCAACACGATCTTGATCGCGATCATGATGCCGACGAAGGCCCACGCGGCCGACCAATCGTCCTTCATGCCGCTCATACTACTCGCATCCGCCCCCGTCCGCACCCCCAACTCCAATTGACGCGCCTCCAGATACAACCCTATACTGAAACTTCTAGCGGCGGCACGGCCTCCGGGTTGTGGACACGCCCACATACTCAACAATCTATTAGCATGACGGGAGGTTAGGTCAGAGTCATGGCGAACCAGATGGGCAAGCGATACGGATGCACGTCCTGTGGTGTCGAGGTGGTCGTCACCAAGGCGGGTGAAGGCACATTGACCTGCAGCGGCGGGGCCTGCAACGGTGCGCCGATGGAACAGAAGTAGAACGGCGCCGAATCGCCCTATTCACCGGGAATGACTGAGCCGCACGATTAACAACGCGCTCATCGTAGGAGGACGGAAACATGTCAATCCAGCTTGGCAAGCGCTACGAATGTGACGACTGCGGAACGCAGGTGCTTGCGACAAAGGCCGCTGAAGTGGTACTCACGTGCTGCGACAAGGAGATGGAACTCCAGGGCCAGCGCCGAGTCCCCTCCGCAGACTAACCCCTACCTGAATCCAATCTTCTCCGGGCCTCGCCATGACGCGAGGCCGGTTCTTCATCTGCAAATCGGGGGCCTTACGGCCCCCTGTTGTTATTGACCCTACTCGTACCGCCGCAGCACTCCGACCACGCGACCCCTGATCTGCACGTTGCGCGCGTCCACGTAGATGGCTGACATGGTCGTATTCTCCGGCTGAAGCCGCACGCGCTCACCCTCCGGGAAGAACCGTTTGAGCGTCGCCTCTTCCTCTTGCACCAGCCACGCCGCCACCATCTCGCCCGGCTCCGCTGACTCCTGCGCCTCGAGAACCACCATATCCCCGTCCCTGATCAGCGCGTCGATCATCGAGTCGCCCTTAACATGGAGCGCGAAGAGCTTTTCCTTGGTGGCGGCCTTGGTGGCCATCCCCGTGTCAATCTCCATCGAATCCTCTTCAAGGGCCGTAGCGACGTCCTGCGGGAACACGGGCAGAGGCTCACCGGCGGCAATAGCGCCCAGCACGGGGATCGTGACCCCACGCTCACGCTCGCGTCGCCCCACAACCTCAATGCCGCGCGAGACCTCCTTGGACCGCCGCAGGAAACCGCCCCGAACCAGCCCCTTCAGGTTGTAGTCCACCACGCTCGTCGATGAGATATTGCAGCCGTATTGGATGTCCCGGACCGTCGGCGGATACCCGTTCTCGTCCAGAAAATCCTCGATGAACCTCATGATGGCCTGCTGCCGTGGCCTCAATTGCTCTACCATCAGCCGCCTCCCTCGTATCCGTGCGGTCGTCACACCAAAAGTAGAACGAACCCATGTTCGCGCTTGGCAAATACGTTAGCACGTGTGAGCGACCGCGTCAAACAAGTGTGCCCCGGCGGTCTATCGAGAGCGTCGAGTGAATCAGCCCGAAAGGGACCTAGATCAGTGCGTCGAGGGCCCCCAGGGCGTTGCGGATGTGGGAACTCATGACAATCTCGTTGTGGTACACGCCCTGAATGACACCGTCTCCGTCAATCACGTACGTCACTCGCGATGTGCCAAGCCCGAACCGGCGCTCCACGTCATACAGCTTTCTGACCAGTTTCGTCTCGTCGCTGCCAAGTCCGAATGGTGCCTGTGTCGACTTTGCGAACTTCCTGAGCGTCTCTATGGAGTCCGCGCTGATGCCCAGGACGACGGCGTTCTTTGAAAGGATGTGGTCGTGCATGTCGCAGAAACCGCCCACTTCCTGCGTGCAGCCATATGTGAAAGCCTTTGGGTAGAAGAACAGCACCACATTCTGCCCGCGATAGTTGGACAGCTTGAACTGCCCCCCGCCGCCAAGCCGCACAACGAAATCAGGCGCTATGTCGCCAACATTCAACATAACGAGCCTATTGTGCCACAACGGTCAGCTCACGCCCCATTGCCGGGACTCGGTTCAGTCAGCGTCCGGCTGGCCGCCGTCCAACCGAGTCCGGCGCCAGCAGCCGCGCGATAATCAACGCCACCCCCGCAACCACCCCAACCCGTATCGCCTGCGATCTCACGTGTCCCGACACGCTTTCAAGCAGCGCCGTGATCAGCGTCTCCACACGCATCACCAGCTCCACCGCCGCGTCATCGGTGAAATCCGCAATAAGGCCGTCCGCCCAGTCCTCCAGCGCAGGCCGAACAATCAGGTCAATCGGCGCCGTCGCCAACAGCCACGCCAAAATCGCGCTGATGCCGAGAACGATGGACGCCCACGT
>VXMO01000012.1 GCA_009841045.1 Dehalococcoidia bacterium | reverse complement strand
CCACTGAGCTACGGGCGCACGCTATCTTTACAGAACAGTATCCATCGTAACGCTAACCTGGGGCGAGGGGGACAAAAAGTCGCGGGGCGCCCACCGCGGGGGGCCCCCCCTTCAACTCGATCACTCTGCGAGCCTGCGACGGCTCGTGTCATGTCAGGTTGTCTGTTTGAGCTAGTTGTCCTCCAGCAGGTAGGTATGCGCGTGGCGGTAGAAGTTGCCGTAAGACTGTGAGGGTATCGTCGGCATCACACCGGCCACCCGATCGGAGAAGACCGGAATCGCCAACTGGAAGCCGCCCATGGTGCGAACCTGGTCGCGCAGGACGATCTCACCGGCCTGCCATGCCAATTCACGCCTCTGCTCGGGGTCAAGCTCAATGGACTGCGCGTCGATCAACCTGTCCAACTCGGGGTTTGAGTACTGCCCGTAGTTCCGGCCAGAACCGGAGTAGAAGTACTCGTACAGGATGAAGTCCGGGTCAAACCCGCCGATCCATCCCGCGTGACCACCCAGATCGAAGTCGCCGGCGTTCATGCGGGTGTAGTAGTTGCCGGTTTCCGTTTCACCACTATCGACGGAGATGCCTACGTCGTTGAGGTCTTCAAGGACTGTTGGGGCATAGACTCCGTAGAACGGAGCGTAGACCAGCGTGGCCTGCAGCTCGCCCGGCTCATAGCCCGCGTCTGCCAGAATCTGGCGGGCGCGTTCCTTGTTCGCCTCGGGATCGCTGTAGTCGTGGCCCGTGATTGCCTGCAGGCGCTCCTCAGGCAGCGCGAAGTAGCTGCCGGGGAGGAATGGGCCGCCGGTTCCGGGGGCGATCCAATCGTTGTATCCGAGCTTGATGAGGCGGTTTCGGTCAATCGCGAGGCTGATTGCGTCACGGACCGGCTGCGTGTTCCATGGCTCCCGATTGAAGTTCGGGATGACGGAGAACATCATGCCGGGGTGGACGGCGGAGGCCCACTTCTGGCAGATGTCGCATTCACGCAGCAGCGTGTTCGCATTCGCCCCGTTCCAACCGCCGGCGCTGCCGCCGATGTGGATGCGACCGGAGCGAAGGCCGGCAACCTGCGCCTGGTTGTTGAGAATCAGAATCTCAATACTGTCCAAGTACGGGAACGGCTCGTCCCAGTAGCCATCCTTGCTCTCCATGACCATTTTCTCGCCGGGGATCCAATCACCCACGACGAACGGCCCGGTTCCGATTGGCGGTTCCTCGCGCATTCTGTTCGTGTCCTCGGCATAGAGGTGGCTCGGCTTGACCACGTGATAGGGCAGGCCAATCACCTCCAGGAGCGACGGCTTGGGACGATCCAGGTGGAACACTGCCGTGAGGTCGTCCGCGCATGACACGTCATTCAAGACTGCGAAGTGCGCAGAGCGCGGGTTACGAAGCAGTCCCTCACCGGTGCGGAGGGTGTCATACATCCATTCGATGTCCGCGCACGTGAACTGCACGCCATCCGAGAAGTTGATGCCATCACGCAGGTTGAAGGTCCAGGACAGGCCATCCGTGGCCTGCTCCCAATCCGTGCCCAGGTCAGGAACGATGTTCCAGTAGTCCCCGTTGATGAAGTTCTCCTTGTCACCCCAGTCCTGCTTGGAGACGAGCATGTTGCCCACCGGGTGACCGTAATGCGGCGCGCTTCCGGCTGCCTCTTCCCAGTTGCTGAACGTGGGGCCTTCGGACGTCGTCGCGATGATCAGCGTTCCACCATAGCGCGCGTCCGGGTCAATCGGCACGCCGCTGACGGAGTGAGTAGCCATCGGCTCCGACATGTCATCGTCCATATCGTCATCCATGGACGTATCTTCGCCGGATGTGTCTGTCGACGTGTCATCCTCATCTTCAGATGCTGTACCGCACGCCGACGCAACGACAAGGAAGGCTGCCGCCACAAGCGCGAGCAGCAGGAATGTCATGCGATTTGTCATAAACCAGCCTCCTCCCATCTCCGGCCGTTATCACTAGACGATAATGAACCGCATAACGACCACGGTCAATACCTAGTTATGCAAAGTTACGTAGGCCAGAGTCCCGCCTTGGTGGGAATGACGCAAGAGGCTACATGGATTCCGGCGCGCTCATTCCCATCAGCGTCAAGGCGTTACGAAGCACTGTGCCCGCTGCCTGCGTGAGCCTTAGCCGCGCCAGCGTCACGTGGGGTTCTTCTCCCAAGACACGATGTTTCGTATAGAAATCATGAAATGCCGTGGCGAGTTCATAGGCATAGTGCGGCAGATGATGGGGTTCCAGGTTGCGCGCTGACAGCTCCACGACCTCCGGAAAGCGGAGCATGGTGCGAGCCAGTTGGAGTTCCGCCTCCTCTGTGAGGGCGTCGAAATCCGCCTCCTGTGACATATCATCCGGGTCGATTCCGTTCTCGCGCGCGTTGCGGAGGATGGATGAGATGCGGGCGAAGGCGTACTGGATGTAGTAGACGGGGTTGTCCGGCGCCTCTTTCTTTGCAAGGTCGAGATCGAAATCCATCTGTGAGTCAGCAGACCGGGAGAGGAAGAAATAGCGGCAGGCATCCGGGCCCACCTCGCTGATTACCTCTGCCAGCGTGATGATGTCGCCCGTCCGCTTGGATACCCGCACGACCTCATCGCCGCGCTTCAGAGTAACAAGCTGGACAAGAATGAATTGCAGGCGCTCCGGGTCGACGTCCAGCGCCCTGACCACCGCCTTCATGCGTGGAACGTGCCCCTGATGGTCAGCGCCCCATACGTTGATGACGCGGTCAAAGCTGCGGCCCAGGAACTTGTCATAGTGGTAGGCGATATCCGAGGCGAAGTACGTGGGCGCGCCGGTTTGGCGAACGAGCACGCTGTCGCGCTCGTCTCCAAGGTCGGTGCCGGTGAACCAGACTGCACCCTCGCGCTCGGCCGTGTAGCCGTTTACGCGGACCTCGTCGATTGCCTTTTCGTATGTGCCGTCCGCAAACAGGGAGCGCTCGCTAAACCAGCGGTCAAAGCGGACATCGATGCGTTCGAGGTCCTCGCGGATGGAATCTATCATCCGCGCCATGCCGATTTCGCCGAGTTCACGGGCGGCGTCATCGCCATCGGCGTACTGCTCGCCGTACTCCGAGGCTAACTCTTGCCCAAGCTGCACCATGTAGGCGCCGTGATAGCCCTCCGTCGGGAATTCCGCGTCCTTGCCCAATGCCTGTAGGTAGCGGGCGTGGAGCGACTCAAAGAAGTTGTCCATCTGGCTGCCGGCGTCGTTGACGTAGTATTCGCGCTGCACGGTGTAGCCGGACGCCTCCAGCACGTTCGCGACGGCGCTGCCTTGTACCGCGCCGCGACCATGGCCGACGTGAACGGGGCCCGTTGGATTCACGCTGACGAACTCAACCTGCGCGGTGACGCCCGCGCCGCTCGTTCCATGTCCGAAGCGGTTTCCATCGGCGAGGATCGTTCCCACCTGCCGCATAATCCAGCGGCCATCCAGCCCGAAATTGACGAAACCGGGTGGCGCGACAGTCACGGAGGTGACTTCCTCCTGCTCCGGAAGGCGCTCCCGCAGGATCTCTGCGATGGCCAGCGGTGACATCCGCGCGGATCGCGCCATCTTGAGAGGCAGGCTGGAGGCATAGTCGCCGTGTTCCTGGTTCTGCGGTCGTTCCACGGCGGGGTCCTGATGCTCAAGGGCAGGCAAGGCGCCATCGGCCTGCGCGCGGCGCAGAGCCTCGGAGAGCATGTCGGAAATGGTGTCCTTAATCATGGGAACTTAAAGTATGCCACCTAAGGGAATGAGCGCCTATTCGAGAGCCGTAACGCAGTTACCCGCCTTCAGGCGCGTCGCTCGCCCGCTCCCAGAATCGCCGCAGCTCATCCCGCAGGGGCGCGTGCTTGTCCTCCGACAAGTCCGGGTCCTCCGCCGCGACGGTCAGCGCGTGACGCCGAGCCTCTTCAATGAGCGCCAGGTCAGCGAATGTCGCAACCTGCAGGTCTGGTAGTCCGCTCTGCCGCGTGCCTAGCAGCTCACCGGGGCCGCGCAGTTGAAGGTCAGCCTCCGCTACTTTGAAGCCGTCGCTGGTGTTCTCCATCACCGATAGCCGCTTATTGACCTCTTCCGTGTCGGACTCCGAAACAAGGATGCAATAGCTGTTCTCCGTACCGCGGCCAACGCGACCCCGGTACTGGTGCAGCTGGGACAGGCCGAAGCGGTCTGCCCCGTCAATCATCATCACCGTCGCGTTTGGCACGTCGATACCAACCTCCACGACCGCCGTTGAGACAAGAACGTCAACGTCCCCGCTATGGAGTTCCTCCATGACGCGGTCCTTTTCCGCCGGCCTCATCCGGCCATGAAGCAGTCCAACGTTCAGATCAGGGAAGACCTCGCGCGTAAGCCGCTCGTGCTCCGCCACCGCCGCCTTGGCGGCCACAGCTTCGGACTCCTCCACCAACGGGCAGATGATGAACGATTGCCGTCCCTCCGCCGCCTCTCTGCGGATGAATCCGTAGGCACGCTCTCGCTCATGCGGCGGGACGATGGCAGTCCTGATTGGCGGCCTTCCGGGCGGCATCTCATGGATCGTTGAAACATCCAGATCGCCATAGATCGCAAGCGCCAGCGTTCGTGGAATAGGCGTCGCGGTCATGACGAGCAGGTGCGGGGCAAAACCCTTGTTGCGGAGCGAGGCCCGCTGTTCCACTCCGAAGCGGTGCTGCTCGTCCACCACAGCAAGTCCGAGATTGTCGAACGCGACCCCCTCCTGGATCAGGGCGTGCGTGCCGATAACGATGTCCACGTCGCCCCGCGCAATGAGATCGTGCAACTGCGACTTCGCGCCTGCCGCCATGCTGCCCGTGAGGCGAGCGATGCGGAGCGGCCTTTCCGGCAGGATGCCGCTGAAGCCCCGATAGGGCCCTCCGTCGTTCGCCTCCCGGTTGCCGTGGCTGAATACGCCAGTGAGGGTACGGAAATGCTGTTCCGCAAGCACCTCTGTTGGCGCCATCAACGCGCCCTGAAAACCGTTCGCCGCGGCTGTCACGAGGGCTAGTGCCGCAACGACGGTCTTGCCGCTCCCAACGTCGCCCTGCAAGAGGCGCATCATCGGCGCGCTCCCGCCGATATCCGTCAATATCTCGGCCACCACGCGATCCTGGTCCGCCGTCAACGTGAAGGGCAGGGCGCTCAACACATTGCTCACGGCCTCGTTGTTGCGTGGAATCGGCGCGCCGAGCTCCCGCTGTTGGTTCCTGCGCCGCTCCAACAGCCCGAGTTGGAGAAGGAAGAGTTCGTCGAATGCCAGCCGACGACGCGCCCGTTCATCGTCTGATAAATCTGAGGGGTGATGGATGAGACCGAGAGCCTGCCGCAAATCAGGCAGTTTCGCTGCTCGAATGACGTCATCCGGCAAGAATTCCTGTACGAGTGGCAGCGCCTGCTCCGCCGCAGGGCCGATCAGCCGCCGCATCCCGCTCTGCGTCACGCCCTTGGTAAGCGGATAGATGGGCACCAATTCACCGGCATCCATCCTTTCCTCAATGCGAAGCTGCTCGTACGTTTCAACGTGGAATTGCGCGCGATTCCGATATTCGCCTAGCCGCCCGATCAAGAGCAGCCGTGCCCCCTTCTTGAGGTTCCTCAGGACCCACGGGTTGCCGAACCAGACCGCCGTGACCTGTCCAGTAGAATCGCTGACCGCCGCCTCTATGCGCATCACCTGCCGACGCGCAGTGAAGTTTCCTCCACCCGCTCTCTCAACGCGAACGGAAATGGCCGTCTGTTCACCATAGGTCAGCCGGGCGATGGGTGAAACGGGCACGTAGCGCCGCGGAAATGCCCAGAGGGCATCTCGGTATGTCTCAACCCTCAGCTTTCTCAGGCCTGCTTTCATGCGGGATGGCGCATCCAACTGGTCGTCGAGGGAATTTATCGGCGTCACCTTCGCGGTGGTTTTCGCGGCTCTACGACGCGTCGATTTGGGCGGCGCAATCCGTTCTGCAGGAGATGGTTGGTCTGCTTGAGAGCGGGTAGTCGAGACTTCTTGAACCCGATCCCAACCGGGGTCCGGCGGCACGTCCATGCGCGGCGGGGGTTGCAGTTCTATGTTGTCTGTCGTGGTGGGTGTGTTCAGTCGATCCAGTGTTTCGCGCACCCACGCGGCTCGTTTGTCCGGCGGGAGCCCGTCGTATGACGGCAGACCGATGCCGGCGTCATCCAACGTGCGCTTGATGTCCGGGTCTTCAATCCACCTCTCGAGGAACGCGTCCAAGCCGCCGATAACGGCGCGGTTCGCATGGTTCTGGTCGCGTTCAAGGCGTAGAACGTGGCGGATTGTCTCCACTTTTCGCGCGACGCGGTCATCCTGCGCCGCAGGGGCAGACGACGGCTCGTTTTGGGATGCGGGGCCGGGGCCGACAGGGAAGCGGCCCTGTGTCATGGCGAGTCTGTCCTACCCCTACGAGCCGCTCACCACGAACGAAACACCAATGCAGCCGGGGCCTGCGTAGGTTCCAACCGCAGCGCCGATAGAGTACACCGGGATATCGTCTAGCTGGAGTTGCGATTTCGCTCGCTCAGCCAACTCCGCCGCTCGTTCATGATCCGTCGTCGTTCCGAAGGCAACATCCTCAGCGGCGTTGCCTCCATACAGGTGGGTCTCCAGAACGCCATGGGCCTTCGCGCGGGAGCGAACGCGTTCCAGCGGATGGAGTTCTCCTTCCCGAAACTCAAGAACCGGCTTGATGCTCAAAAGCCCCCCAAGGAAGCTCTGCGCCTTGCCGATGCGGCCTCCACGCGCAAGGTACTCAAGGGTGTCTACTGCGATATACATCTGTGTTCGGCTTGCCCGGTCACGCGCCCAGGCCGCCAGTTCTTCAATGTCCATCCCTTCCTGCGCTCGTCTCGCCGCTCCCAACACCAATTGACCAAGCCCCATTGCAACGAGGAGGGTATCGACCACTTCAATCACCGCATCAGGGTTGCTCTCCAAGACGATGTCCCGTCCAAGCAGGGCGGAATTGTATGTGCCGCTCAACTTGGATGTGACGGTGAGGGCGAGAACAGGACCATTTGGAACAAGACTCGAAAAAGCATCCGCAAAGTCCTGCGGTGAGGGCTGCGCCGTTTTCGGCACAACGGTCTTCTCTTCAAGGCGGCGATAGAACTCCGCGCCGCCGATGCTCACGCCATCATGGAACTGCTCTTCGCCAAAGAACACGTAGGCGGGCACGATGGTGATGCCGGCGCTCCGGGCGTCCTCCTGCGGGATGTCTGACGTGCTGTCGGTCAGTATCTGCACTGTGCCCTGGGATGCGCTTGTCACATCAACCTCCGAATGGTCTGCGTGCGCGTGTTCGGACGCTATTGGCACAATGCCAACAACCCCGTCCCCTGTCAACGCAGGTGAAATTCGGTTGGTATGACAGCTCTTGAACAGGTGTTCAGGCCGCGCGGCGGACTCCTCGCCGACGCTCTGCCGGGGACGGCGTCTGCCTGAGGCCCCACTGAACCTCGCGCCGATACCGCCCGGGACCGTGGGTGGCAGGATTCCGCGAAGCGGGGTTACTCGCCGACGGCTTGTTCTGTGGCCTCGTTGATGTCGTTGTCATGTCTATCCCCTGTATTCCTCTGAGCCCCCTACTGTCATTCAACGCACGCATGCAAACGCGGTAAGCTCTGTTGTTCTACTTCATACAGAATAGCACGTGCGTTCCACAATGCAAGTCCTGGACAAACGTACAGGTGACAGACATTCCGAGATTGTAGAATGAGGCAAGTTGGAGACGAGTAAGGACACAGTCGTGATTGAACTGGAAGGTATTGCCAAGCGCTACGAGGTTGGCGCAATCATCGTCACCGCCCTGGAAAACGTGGACCTGACCATCAATGAGGGCGAATTCGTCGTCGTTCTGGGCCCATCCGGCAGTGGCAAGACAACTCTGCTGAACATGATTGGCGCGTTGGATACTCCCACTGAGGGCCGCGTAATCGTTGATGGGCAGGAGGTCACGGGGGCATCAAAGGGTCAGCTCTTTGCCTATCGTCGTTCAAAGGTGAGTTTCATTTTCCAGAGCTTCAACCTGTTTCCGGGTCTCACTGCTCGTGAGAACGTGCAATTTGGGATTGATGCCGCTGAGAAGCGCAACGGCGACGGTCCCAGCGCTGTGGATGTGCTGACCGATGTTGGCCTTGGCGAGCGCGTCGCTCATTTCCCGCACGAACTCTCGGGCGGCGAGCAGCAGCGTGTTGCCATCGCCCGTGCCCTCGCTACCGGCAATCCTGTTGTTCTTGCCGACGAGCCGACGGGCGAGCTGGATTTCACAACAGGCGCCCAGATCCTTGAGCTGTTGCGCCGACAGTCGGAATCCGGAAAGACGATCCTGGTGGTCACACACAACAGAGAGATCTCCCGCATGGCGGATCGTGTCATTGAGCTGAGCAGCGGCAACATTGTCCATGACGGGCCGCCGGAAGGCGGACGCGCCGCTATCTCCGATCTGCGTTGGTAGGCGGACCCATCCATGACACTTCGATTACTGATCAAGTGGTCTCTGCGTGACCTGCGCTCACGCTGGATCCAGGTCGTCACTATCGCCCTGGTTATTGGCTTGGGCATCGGCAGTTTCGCCTCGTTCAACAGCATGACGGCGTGGCGGCTGGCCTCGAATGACGCCAGCTTTGAGGCTACCCGCATGTACGACCTGCGTATCGGCCTCAGTGACAACAGCTTTGTTCCCACAGGACAGCTCACAGCGGCGATCGAAAGTATCCCATCTGCCCACAGCATCGAGGGCATCGAAGAGCGGTTGTCAGTACCGACTCAACTCAGGCTCAACTACGAGGTTGAGGACGAAGAAACGGGCGAAATCCGGACTGAAACATTGCTTGTGCCCGGACTGCTCGTTGGCATGGACTTTGCGGATCCGGAGGGAATCTCCGTCAATCGTGTTCGTCTGACAGAGGGGCGCGAACTGGGGTCCTCGGACGACGGCCAATTCACTGTGCTGCTTGAGCACAAATTCGCCCTCGCGTACAACCTGCCCCCCGAGGGAGAAGCTCTTCTGGCGGGAGGGCGAACGGTGCGCTACGTCGGCCATGCGCTCGCGCCAGAGCATTTCCTCGTACTCACGGAAAGCGGCGCCTTTTTTGCACATGCAAGCTACGCCGTCGTCTTTGCCTCACTGGAAACCGTGCAGGCCGTGGCCGAACGCCCCGGACTCGTGCATGAGGCGATCATTCGCATCAGTGATGACGCGTCGCGTGACGTCATCATCGGGGAACTGGAAAGTGCCATGCGCAATGCGCTCCCGCAGGTCGGTTTTGAAGTGACAGAGGACATTGATCACCCCTCGTATCGCTCCATTACGGAAGACGTTGAGGGTGACCAACAGACAACGAACATCATCGCCTTCGCCCTCTTCATTGGCGCGGTGTTCGCAGCGTTCAACCTCACGTCCCGGATGGTTGAGACACAGCGGCGTGAGATCGGGGTGGCGATGGCGCTCGGCGTCACACCTCGTCAGATCGCTTTCCGGCCGCTCATCGCGGGCGCGCAGATAGCGGTTACCGGTGTCATCTTCGGCTTGATAGTCGGATGGCTGCTGGCGCAAGCCCTGAAGGGTGTGCTCAACGAGTTTGTTCCGCTGCCCATCTGGGTTGCGCCGTTCCAGTACGGGATATTCGGAACCGTCACGGTCGTCGGCCTGCTCGTCATGCTCATCGCTATCGCCTATCCGGTCTGGCGCGCAGTCGGCGTCAATCCGATTGACGCCATCAAGACCGGGCACCTGGCCGCTCGGGGCGGCGGACTTGCGCCATTGATTACCCGACTTCCCATACCCGGCGCGACCTTTGCCCAGCTGCCGTTCCGCAATGTTGCACGAGCGCCCCGCCGCGCTTTCCTGACCATCATGGGCATCGCCGCGGCCGTCGCCGTCACTGTCGTACTGGTCGGGATACTCGATTCCTACCTTGAAACTCTTCGGCAGGGCCGTGACGAGGTGCTGAGCACGGCTCCTGAACGCCTGGAAATCGACCTTGCTCTGCCAGTGCCGGTCAGTTCGTCCATCGTCGAGAACGTCCGTGACGCCGAGACGATTACAGAAATCGAACCGGGGTTGCGCACATTCGCAACACTCTCAGCGTCGGGGAGCGACGTAGAAATCGACATTCTCCTGAGGTTCATGGACTTTGAGAGTGACATCTGGACACCAACGGCGATTGAAGGTTCACTGGACACCGATAGACGTGGCGTCGTTATCGCCCAGAAGGCGGCTGCGGACCTGGGCGTTGAAGTTGGCGACTCCATTGTCATGACGCACCCTGTGCGTGAAGGACTGACATCTTTCTCGCTGCAGGACACGACACTTCCTGTTCTCGCCATCCATCCGCACTACATCCGCAACTCTGCATACATGGACAACCGTCATTTGGACCTGCTGAATATCCCCCCAATGGCCAATCGCATCACTGCGGTGGCAAATCCGGGAGCGGCGGTTGTGGACATCAAGGAGGAACTGTTCCCAATAAGTGGAGTCGTGTCCGTTGCCACAGTCGCTGAGGAGGCCAACCTCACCGAGGACCTGCTCAATCAATTCATCAGCGTGATGCGGCTCATGCAGATGATCCCACTGTTGCTGGCGATCCTCATTGCGTATAACACGGCCAACATTGCCATGGATGAGCGCCGAAGAGAACACGCGACTATGGCTGCGTTTGGCGTTCCGTACAGGACCGTGCTTCGCATGGCCGTCGTGGAGAGTACGATTCTGGGCGCGCTGGCCACTATCGTCGGGGCGGTGCTCGGCTTTGGGCTGATGCTCTACATCACGGAGGTGCTGCTGCCGCGAACGACGCCGGATCTCGGGCTGGTCATCACCTTCTCGGTCACGTCCGTGCTGACGGTCGTCATCCTGGGCGTGATCGCCGTGGGCCTGGCCCCACTCCTGACGATGCGCCGGCTTCGCCGCGCAGACATCCCCTCCACGCTGAGGGTGATGGAGTAGAGACTCGGGCCTACCCGCCGTTGCGCTTTTCCTGTAGGGCCGCGTAGACCTTTTCTGCAGTGATTGGCAGCGAGGTGATGCGCACGCCGACGGCATCCTCGATGGCGTTGGCGATAGCGGGGGCGGTCATGATGTTTGTGTGCTCGCCGATGCCGCGCACGGCGTATGGGCCATCTCCCACGTCCGACTCCAGTACGATCTCATTCAGCTCCGGCAGGTCTCGAACGGTCGGGAGCTTCATGTCCGCGAACGACGGATTCGTTACGCGGCCAGACTCGTCATAGACCGTTTCGGTCATGACCGTCTCGCCGAACCCGTAGACGACGCCGCCTTCGAGCTGACCGTAGAACGCGACCGGATTCAGGACGCGGCCTGTCTCATGCACGGCGGTGATTTTGAGCACCCGAACCTCGCCGGTCTCGGTATCGACCTCAACTTCGGCGATCTGCGTGCCAAAGGCTGTGTAGGGGCTTGTTCCCTCCTGGATATCGACGCGTGTGACTATTGGCTCTCCTGTCCGGGCGGCAATCTGCCCAAACGCGATGCTCTCGCCGCCATCGTTGACGACGTTGCCGCCGGTTAGGGTGAGCCGCTCCTCGTCCCAGCCCTGAAACTCCGCCGCAAGCCGTCGCAGTTTGTCCGCCGTCTCCGACGCCGCCATGTGGCCGACGGTGCTCGTGACGCGCGCGCCGCGGCTCCCACCGATGCCCTGCAACGGCCCAAGCTGGTTGCTCGGGAAAGACAGCGCCTCAACGTCTTGGGGCGACACGCCGAGCTGCTCAGCGACAACCTGGGCGATGATCGTGAACGTGCCGCCGCCGGTATCGAATGTGGAGAAGTGCGCGGTGATTGAGCCGTCTGCCGCAATCGTCACCTGGCAGGCCGCCGCGCCGCCGCCCTGCGAATGGTGGCCGGTGCCGATGCCTCGCCCAACGTTCGTCGTCGTGGCCGCGGAATAGTCAGCCGCCTGCAGAGCCTCCTCCAACGTCGTGTCCGCCCGGAGCGCCTGGTACTCGTCACCGTTCATCAGCGCCTCGCCCTCGTGGACGATATTTCGTGTTCGGAATTCAGCCGGGTCCATGCCGATTGCACGTGCGCAGAGGTCGATGTGCGACTCTCCGGCCCAGAGACCCTGCGGCATGCCCGGCGCCCGCGCGAAACCGCACGGCACAAGGTTGGCGTACGTGTGCGTGATGGACATGGCGACGTTGTCGCAGCGATACGCCCCGCCCATCTCGAACACGCCCCGCAGGCCGTTGGGAACGGGCGCATAGGACACATAGCCCCCGATTGCAAGATAGGCGTCTGCTTGCCAAGCCGTGATCGTCCCGTCGCGCTTGACGCCTGCCTTGATGATGATCTCGGACGGATGCCGGGGATTAGACGCCATCAATTCCTCGGAGTAGTCGAATACGAGCTTGATGGGCCGTCCGGTCCGCTTGGCGAACTCGTACATGATGTACACGCCCACTGCGTCAGTCTTGCCGCCGAACGAGCCGCCGATATATGACGTATTGATGACCACCTTTTCCTGGGGCAGTTCCAAAACCCGCGTCAGTTCCCCGAAGTTCATGGCGGGTAGCTGGCAAGACATCCATATTTGCGCCGTGCCGTCCTCCTCCACGTCAATGAGAACGGAGTGTGGCTCCAAGTACGCCTGGTGCTGGTGTGGCGTTGAATACGTCTCTTCGACAATCACGTCCGCATCTGCGAATCCTGCCGCTACGTCACCTCGGCCACGATCGAGTGCCACAACGACATTTGTTGGCGTTGCGGGCGCATCCTGTACGCCGATGTAGTCGGCAAAATCGGGATGAAGGATTGGAGCGTCCGGCTGCGCGGCCTCACGGGCAGAGAGCACGGCCGGCAGCTCCTCGTATTCCACTTGGATGAGTTCAAGCGCGCGCTCTGCGATGTCCTCGTCTTCTGCAACGACCGCCGCCACCTTGTCACCCACGTACATCACTTTGTCCCAGCACAACGCGGGCTCATCCTTGATTGGCGCTCGACTGGTCCGCACGCCCTCAAGGTCCTTGCCCGTCAGCACCAGGTGAACGCCCGGCAGCGCAGACGCCTCCGTAGTGTCGATGTTCACGATGCGCGCGTGGGCGAACGGACTCCGCAGGATCTTGCACCACAGCATCCCCGGCAGCGTCCGGTCCATCCCGTATATTCCGCTGCCCGTCACCTTGTCCGGACCCTCCGCCCGTGGCGTCGCGTGGCCAACGATGTTGTAGGACGCAAGTTGTGTCACGACTTCTTCCCCTCCCAAGTGGTTCGGCCCGAATTGGTCAGACCGAGATATAAACAACGACGCCGCAGCGCCGCACCTAAATCATACCGCAACGGAACCCCGTCATTCCCGTGAAAGCGGGGACTCGGCTCTAAAGCCGCATCCGTATCTGGCCGCCCGTCGCCGGCCCTGTCTCTGCCTCTTGTGGCTGATCCAGCGCAGGCTCCAACGACGCCACGCCCACCCCGATCAGCCGGAACTCCCGCCCCGGCGCCAACTCTCTCCGCAAAAGCTCATCTGCCACAGCCAGGATTGCCGCTTCATCATCCGTGGGGCGGGGTAGAGACTGTTGTCGTGTGAATGTCGTGAAATCCGCCAACCGCAGCTTGAGGCGAACTGTGCGGGCTATAAGTCCGCTCCGGCGCATCTGCTGAACCACTTCCGCTCCCTGGTCACGAACCAGCCCCGACAGTGTCTCGCCGTCGTCCGTGTCTGTGCGCATTGTCGTCTCGCTGCTGATCGACTTCGCCTGCCGCTCGTCCTCGAACTCCAACTCCGATGAGCCGCCGCCCAAAGACCGCTCTTTCAGCCATGCTCCTCGCGTTCCGAACTCCTTGGCAAGCCAGTCGTCGTCCGCCTCGGCGAGCTGTCCCATCGTGCGAATGCCGCGGGCGTTCAAGGCGCGAAGCGTCACGGGCCCGACCCCGCTCAACAACGAAACATCCAGCGGCGCGAGGAACTCGTCTTCTGTTGCAGGTGGAACGATCAACAACCCGTCCGGCTTGCCTACCTGTGACGCGACCTTTGCCACAGTCCGGGTGACCCCGCCGCCGATTGTGACGGCGAGACCTGTCGCGCGCCGCACACGCCGCTTGATCTCCCTGCCCAGCGGCTCCAGCATCTCCGGGCCTGCTACGTCCGTGACGTCCATGTACGCCTCATCCACAGAGATCTGCTGCACATGCGGTGTGACGCGTTGGAGGATGGTCATGACCTGTCGCGAGATATTGCCGTAACCGCCTTTACGATGCCCCACGCGAATGATGTCCGGGCTGAGACGCAGTGCCGTCGCCATGGGCATCGCGGATCGCGCTCCCAGTTTGCGTGCCTCATACGAGGCTGCGGCCACAACACCGCGGGATTCCGGCGGCCCGCCCACTACGATGGGCTTGTCTCGCAGGCTAGGATCATCGCGCTGGGCTACAGATGCGAAAAACGCGTCCATATCCGCGTGAAAGATATATCGCCAAGGTCGTGGCCACTCGCCCATGCCCGCATTCTACGCCCAAAAAATCAGCCGAATTGAGGACGGCGCAGCGTAAGGATAAGAACGATGCACAGGAACAGGGGCAGGAATAGCAGCAGGATTGGCGTCTTGTATTCATCGTGAGTGTCGAACCACCAGCCGACGAATATCGGGGAAAGGATGGACCCGAAGGCGGATGTCCCTGTCTGTATTCCCATCAGTCGACCGAAGATGGCGCGACCCCAGAGCTCGCCCTGCAGCGCCAGTCGGGATGGAGTGGTCATTCCCCAGCCGATGCCGTGTGTGATGCCGTACAGGATTGCACCGTTCAGATTTGTCGTCGTCAAGAAGAAGAACAAGCCGATGAGCTGCATGATGAACGCTGCCGCCAACACAAACCGCTTGTCGAACTTGTCAGCCAGGAAACCTGAGGCAAGGCGACCCGGCAGCCCGCCGATCGTCCAAATCAGGACGGCCAGCCCTGCCTCGCCTGGCGAAAGTCCAAAGGTCTGCAGCGCCGGGATCTGGAAGATGACCAGTGCCGAGAATCCCATCTGCTGCATTCCGAGCGCAAGGACGTACTGGTAATACCCGGGGCTCCGCAGAACATTGCCGATTCCAATCAGCGAGGCCTCTACAATGGGAACTCCTCCCCCCGTGAGCTGTACCGGGGTGCCTGATGATTCTTCCGTCGGTGGGTCGCCGTCCGGACGTTGTCCATACGCCTCCGGCGCGCGCCGCGTGATCAGCGCCAATGGGATGCAGATCACCCACATGGCAACCCCGATGCCGGCCAGCGTGTACCTCCAGCCGAACATCTCGATCAGTACGACAATTCCGTACACAAGGAAACCGGCAAAGCCCGGCCCGAGGAACATGAATCCGAGCGCGCGGCCACGCATGCGGCTGAACCAATTCGTAACCGCCGTGCTGATGATCAGGAACGATCCTGCGCCGAGCCCCAGAGCCAGGAGCATATAAGCGGCATAGAACTGCACGACATTCTGTGTGAGCGAAACGAGGATGAAGCCTATTCCACCGATGATGAATCCGGCGACGAGGATTTTTCTCGGGCCAATCCGATCGACGAGGAAACCCATAATCGGCCCCAAGATCCCCGATTCGGCGCGCTGGATCGAAACCGCCGTTGCCACGATCGCTCGGCTGCCGCCTGCAATCGAGTCTGCAATCGGATTTACGAAGGCTGAGAATCCGTAGAAGCCGACACCCGTTGAGAACAGCATCAGCAGGAAGCCGGACAGGACGATCCACCACCCGTAGAACACGCGACGGGGATTCAATATCCCGAATGACGACCGCGTTTCAACCGCCATCTATCGTCCGCTCATCCGTGGAAGCCCTCATTGGAGCGTCCCACGCCCTCCCCAGATACTGGCGTGAGCGTGAGCGCAACGCCGACTTCTGTCAAGCAGCGCGCGGCTATTCGACAGAGATGAGGTACGGGTACAGTGGTTGGCCGCCGTTCTGGATTTCCACCTCGACGTCATCCGGGCAGACGGCGCTGATGGCCTCCGCCGCGGACTCCGCCTGCTCCTCGGTGATGCCCGCGCCGTAGTACAGCGTGACAATCATTTCGCCCTCCGGCGCGATGCGCTGTACCAGCGACTGTGCCACCGCCTCCGGCGTCTCACCCGAGAC
This sequence comes from Dehalococcoidia bacterium, assembly GCA_009841045.1. Classification (GTDB taxonomy): domain Bacteria; phylum Chloroflexota; class Dehalococcoidia; order UBA6926; family UBA6926; genus VXMO01. The sequence goes on along the minus strand of VXMO01000012.1, from coordinate 16,350 downwards.
GACCAAATCTCCCTCAAGCAGGCCGATTGGTTGCTCCGCGGTGTACGTCACGTCGCCGGCCTGGCCGCTGCGGACGGCAAAGGTCACCTCTGCCCATCGGAGCTCATCGACCGCCTTCCGCATTCTGTTGAGGTTGTCCTCAACAGACTCGTTTGCGCTATAGGCAATCAGCGCGGCGATGCCCTGCTGCGCGGACTCTGTCGGCAGCACCGTGACGCCTTTTAATTGGATGAGGTCGCGCGAGACCTCGGCGGTCGCCGCGATGTTCTTGTTATTGGGCAGGATGATGATGTCCGGGGCGGGTACGGACTCCACGGCCGTGGCGATTTCATCGGCGGAGGGGTTCATGGACTGCCCGCCCCAAATGATGGACCCGGCGCGCTCCCGACGCATGATCTGCGCAAATCCGGGCCCGGACGCGACGGAGACGACACCGCAGAGAACGTCCTCGGCGTCCTCCGCGCGCGCCGCGAGGAAATGCTGATGCTGCTGATCCATGTCGACCATGGACACTTTGTCCAAACGCCCCATGCCCTCTGCTTCAGTTAGAACAACTTCCGGTTCGGACGTATGGAGATGGATATGCGCGTGGCCGTCATCGTCTACAAAGATGGCCTCGGACTCGCCGAAGAGCGCCATCGTAGCACGGATGGCATCCAGGGAGACCGTGGGATCCATCAGGATGAACTGCGTGCAGTAGCCCCAGACCTCGCCTTCTTCGACCCCGTACAAGCTTGGGTCGATGGTGGAGATCGTCGGAGCTTCCAGCACCGGGCCGGGGTCTTCCCCGGTCAGACGCGAGAGCGCGCCGCGCAACAGCATTGCAATGCCCTGTCCGCCGGAATCGACGACACCTGCGCTCGCGAGTACGGGCAACAACTCCGGCGTTCGGGCTGTGGACGCGTTAGCCTCATCCGCAGCGGCGCGGAGGGTGTCGATAACGTCTACTGAGCCACTCGCATTTGCCGCCTCACCCGCCTCGCGGCCCACGGTCAACATCGTGCCTTCGACGGGCTTGCTCATAGCTCCGTAGGCGGCGTCGGACGCGGCTTGCAGGCCCTTGGCGAGGGCGGGCCCGTCCATCGTGTCGACGCCGTCCAGGCCTTGCGCGAGTCCCTTCAGATACTGTGAGAGGATGACGCCACTGTTGCCGCGCGCGCCGCGTAGCGCACCCTGTCCGATGGTGTGGGACATCGCGCCAACGGTGCCATCTCCGGGGTTCTCCTGCGCGTTACGGAGAGCCGTTTGCAGGGTGAGCATCATGTTCGTGCCCGTGTCGCCGTCCGGCACGGGATACACGTTGAGCGCGTTGACTGCATCAACATTCGTTTGCAGCCACTCCGCGCCGCCCGTCAATGCCTCAAGCAGCCCCTGTCCATTGAGAGTCCCGTCGCTGCCGGAAGTCGTCATCAGTCCTCCCCGACTTATTGCCTCACACCACTGACTCTGGTAGCATACGACTTCGCATGTTAACGATGCAGCCGCCTATTTGGCGCGTCAGAATCATCCTGAAACAACGATTGATAAGTAACCATGGCAAAGTGTCAATTCTGTAGCAAAGGCCCGCAATTCGGGAACAACGTCAGCCACTCGCATCGCAAGACGCGTCGACGCTGGAACGTCAACGTGCAGCGCGTCTCGCGTTATGATGCCGATGGCACCCGCACGCGGGTGCGCATGTGCACCCGTTGCTTGCGGACTGTCGCCAAGACGGGGAAGTGGCCCACCTAGAACGGCGGGCTAAAGCCCTCCTTGCCCTTGCCCAGCGAGGGCAGACGTGACTCTAGCACACGCTCCACGGCTTGGTAGTGCTCCATGTAGCGTTCTTTGAATGATTCTATTGGGCAATCCAGTTTCTCGGCCATGAGGTGAAATGCGCCGTCCCGCGTATTCGCCACGAATTTGCCTCTGGCAAAGTGGAATGGCTGAATGATGAACTTGGAGACCCCGGTCTCTAGCAGAGCGTCGGCGAAGCGTTCAGGTTCAGTGACCAGCAGTAGTGGTGTGAGCGTGATGCAAGTGTCGATACCTTGAGCGGCAACCTCCCCAATGGCGCGAATACGTGCCATGTTAGAAGGGCAGTGCGGCTCGAATATCTTACGGATGTCCTCATCGTCGGTCGTGACGGTCATGTTGACCTGAACCCGCCCGCCCTTGTCCTGTATGGCGGCGAAGAGGTCGCAATCGCGGACCACATCCGGGCTGCGGGTCTGAACGACGAGCTTGGGTGCGTGCCGCTCGGCGAGGACTTCGAGTATGCCACGAGTAAGGCGAACTTGGCGTTCAACCGGCTGATACGGGTCGGTAACGCTACTCATGTAGATGAGCTTGCCGTCGAGGTTGCCGACCTTGCGGCTGGCGAGCAATTCACGTCCATTCTCCTTCACAATAACCCAGTTGCCCCATTTGTCGCGTAGCTCGGCAATAGGACTGAAGAACGCGGCATAGCAGTATGTGCACCCAAAGAAGCAGCCGCTATACGGATTGAGTGTGTAGTCGTACTCTTCCATGAACCCGGTCGCACGGGTCAGGATCTCCCGAACGGACTGGTACCTGATTTCCACACCGCCGATCTCATCCGGCCCGCTCACGGGCTTATGATCCAGCGTCGGGATTCCAGGGAGGGATGGTTGATTCACGCGCGTCATCCTCAGAACGGAAGATCATCCTCTAGGGGATTATCGCTTGTTTGCCCATCCCTCTCATAGTACACGCCAAGAGGAGGGTCTGAGTAAGGCCCTTGCTGAAGTATCCAACGCGTACCATTTCTCAGATAAGGCAGAATAAAACTGTTTTCGCTTTTGTCGAGCTGATCTTGGGCCTGTGTTACGAGAAAATCGCGGATCTCAGCCCGGAATCCGTTTGTCTTCTCAAATGGCCCCCTTAGATCTGTCAGCACCCTTTCGAAACTGTAGCGAGTATACATACCAAGGGCGGAGGCCTGAGGTAAGAGGTCTTCCTTTCTTGATCTAGTGGTCATCAGAACATACTGCGGGTTGAGTTCCCTTGTTAGCTCTGACAATTGCTTGGTGACGTCTGCATGATTCTCTTGATAAACCACGTGATGTGCGGTTACCCATGTCTCTCCTGTGTATTGGACACTGCGATTGAATACAAGACTTTCGCAGACCTGTCTGAGGACATCTAGATGCGGGTACTTGGCCTTATTTCCGATTTCTAGCCGGAATTCATGCCAGACCCGCCAACCTATGGCCTCCATAACCACACTCTCGTCCACCGACTTTATCGAAATGTCCACACTGTCTGTAGTTGATCCAACTCTTTCCGTCACCGCGAGCGACAGACCAAACTGTGTAGCCAAAGCGCCACAACCAAAGTCGTAGGTATGCAAAGGGCGGTCGGTCGAACAATCCAATGCGCTCTGCTCCAACAATTGAAGAGCAGTGGTGTATGCCATGTTGATGTGGGGCGCCTGATACCAATAGACTGGCATGCCTCCTGTGACGAGCTTTCTGATTTCTTGATAGCCATGGATAAGACCCGCAGCAGCTCTCGAATCTCCCACCGTGCTCTTGTGTTCCTCAAACCAGTGTCGCGCTGTCTTAGAAATTGCCTCATCGAGGGCCTTAGTTACTTCTTCAACCACCACCTGATTCAAAGTGTTGCTCCTCGGGAGAAGGCATGCATCTTACCTAGAGCAAGATTCTAGCACACTAGTGCGCTTCTTTGATAAGGAGTAACGTATCAACTCCAATTCTCCCTGCTAGAATGACTAGGCGCTTTGGCTATCGACGCCGAGGTGTTCCGATTCAGATACCAGGGTGGGGGTTCAATGGCGGAGAAACTTGTTCTTGCTTATAGTGGCGGGCTTGATACGTCCGTTGCCGTGCGGTGGATCCAGGAGAACTACGGCTACGACGTCGTTACGCTGACGGCCAACCTCGGCAACGTTGACAACCTTAGCGAGATTCGCCAGCGCGCGCTTGAGTCAGGCGCGGTCGGTGCGCACGTCGCCGATGTCCGTGATGAGTTCATCCGCGAGTTCGTTTTTCCCGCTCTCAAGGCTAACGCTCTTTACCAAGGCGTCTATCCCGTCGCCACGGCTCTAGGCAGGCCACTGATCGCTCGCCTTATGGTGGAGGCGGCGCGGCAGGAGGGAGCCACGGCCGTCGCGCACGGCTGCACCGGCAAGGGCAACGACCAAGTTCGTCTCGATGTTTCCGTTGGGGCACTCGCGCCGGATCTCAAGGTTGTCGCGCCCGCCCGCGAATGGGGCATGACGCGTGTGGAAGAGATCGCCTATGCCAAGGAGCATGAGATTCCCGTCCCCTCCACGCTTGAGAAGCCGTATTCAACCGATGACAACCTGTGGGGGCGCAGCATCGAGGCCGGGGTGTTGGAGGACGCGTGGCGTGAGCCACCGGAGAACGCCTACGAGTGGACGGTTGCGCCGCACGAAGCGCCGGATGAGCCGCGCTACGTCGAATTACAGTTTGAAGAGGGTCTGCCCATCGCGCTGGACGGCGCGGAGATGGAGCCGGTGGACTTGGTAGAGACCTTGTCCAAGATAGGCGGTGAACACGGAGTCGGCCGCATCGACCACATCGAGGACCGGCTTGTCGGCATCAAGTCGCGCGAGATCTATGAGGCGCCCGCCGCGACCATCCTGATCCACGCGCACAAGGCGCTTGAGGGCATGGTTCTCACGAAGGACCAGGTGCGGTTCGGGGAGACCGTCTCCCGCGAGTACGCGCAGCTTGTGTACGACGGCCTGTGGTTCAGCCAGCTGCGCGAGGACCTGCAGGCGTACGTTGATAGCAGTCAGCGGGCGGTTACGGGCGCGGTGCGGGTCAAGCTGCATAAGGGTCACGCGACGGTTGTTGGGCGCAAGAGCGACTATGCCCTCTATCAGCACGCGCTTGCCACCTACGACGAGGGCGATGTCTTCGACCAGTCAGCCTCGCCAGGCTTCATCCACCTCTGGGGGCTGCCCATCCGCACACAGGCACGCGTCCGTCCGGAGGAGTAGGGGGTTAGCGTTCCACAATCTGTGTGGTCGCGAACCGGCTGGATGGCCTCACGATTCCTTCGGGTGGCGTTCTCTTAGTAATTCAGAGAAATTGGGAATCCGACGGTACGTCTTACCCACTCGACTTCTTATTTCGGGACTCCTCGTAGGAAGCAAGAAAATCGTCGACGCTCGTGCGGGCGATGGCCTGACCGACCACGTCCAGCGGCAGATCATCGAGGCGCCTGAAGCGCACACATGACTTTCCCATGTTCAGTCGCTTGCCGCTCGCCGCGTACGCGGACATGAACCACTCCAACGTCTCGGGGTTGTCATAGACGTTGTTCAGATAGAGCGACATGTATTGTTTCTGGGACGCGAGCGCAGCCAGACCCAGCGGCTGCTTGTTGTAGGTGTCCGGATAACGGCTGAGCGGCACAACGTAGCCGATCATCCCATAGGCCATACACTCCTCGTAGCCATCCGGGAGATTGGCCAACACGACCTGCCGCACTGCCTGCATTGCCTCCCGTCGGTCCTCCGGCAGGCCGGCCAGATACTCGTCAACCGTTGCGGCGTCACTCTTCACCATCTCCCTATCCTCTCCCCCTAATCATTCCCGAAACGATCCACCTATCAGCTGCCTGCAAACTGCGTGCACGTACTGTAGCAAACGGCACTGACGATACCAATAACTGCGGCCACGCTTGCTGGGTACCGTCATGTCCTTTCGTTCCAACCGCTATCCTGTATGTATGGCGGATGAATTGAATACAAACCCTGCGGATTTCCTTGCCTCGCTGCCGTTTGATAAACGGTTGGCGTACCACGATGTCACGGGTTCGATTGCGTGGACGCAGGCATTGGCGCGCGCCGATGTGCTGACCGGTGATGAGGAGCAATCAATCATTGCCGGACTTGAATCCATCCGCGCCGAACTGGATCCGGGACAGTTTCCGTTCCGTCTTGAACTGGAAGATATCCACTTCAACATTGAGCGTCGGCTGATTGAACTCATCGGCCCTGTCGGCGGCAAGCTCCACACGGGCCGCTCCCGCAACGACCAGATCGCGACGGATACGCGTCTCTATGTGAAGGACGTTATTGCCGCCGCGCTGCAACGCCTGAACGCCTATTGCCTCGCGCTGATCGATCAGGCGGAGCAGGGTATCGATGTCATTCTGTCCGGCTATACGCATCTGCAACGCGCCCAGCCCGTTCTCCTCGGACACCATCTGCTCGCCTACGTTGAGATGGCAGAACGCGATGCGGGCCGTTTGCGTGACACACTCACACGTGCAGACGTTATGCCGCTTGGCAGCGCCGCCTTGACCGGCACGGCCTATCCAATCGACCGCGATGCGCTTGCGAACGACCTTGGTTTCGCCGCGGTCAGCCGCAACAGCATGGATGCCGTGGCCGACCGCGACTACATCATCGAGTTCCTGTCCGCCGCCGCGCTGACGATGACGCATCTTTCCCGCCTCTGCGAGGAGATCATCCTGTGGTCGTCGGATGAGTTTGGTTTCGTACGTGTTGGCAGCGATTATGCCTCCGGCTCCAGCATCATGCCGCAGAAGCGCAACCCGGATATTGCGGAGCTGGTGCGCGGGAAGACGGGGCGTGTAGTGGGTGATATGGTTGCGCTCCTGACCAGCGTCAAGGCGCTCCCGCTCGCCTACAATCGCGACCTGCAGGAGGATAAAGAGCCCCTGTTTGATGCGGCGGATACTCTGTTGGCCAGCCTTGAGATGATGGCTGGCATGGTTCCGACGCTGGAGTTCCAGCGCGAACGGATGCAGGCCGCGGCTGAGAGCGGCTTCCTGCTGGCTACTGAGCTGGCTGACTATCTTGCGGCCAAAGGCGTCCCATTTCGGGAGGCGCACGGAATCGTCAGCGGTTTGGTGGAGACAGCGTTGGCAGATGGCAAGGAACTGCGCGACCTGAAACTCGACGACTACACACGCGCGTCCTCACACTTTGAAGATGATGTCCTGGACATCACTGTGGAGTCCGCGGTTGCCAAACGAAATGTAGTCGGCGGCACCGCTCCCAACCGCGTGCGCGAGGCTATTGCTGCCGCACGCGCGCGCCTTGAAGCGGACAGCCCCTGAGTGTCGGGCATGCCCCATCCCAGTCACGTCAAGATTGGTCCATCCATCCTCGCAGCTGATTTTGCGCGTCTTGGCGAAGAGGTAGAGGCGGCGGCTCGGGGCGGGGCAGACTACATACACGTGGATGTGATGGACGGAGATTTTGTCCCGCCCATCACGTTCGGCTCACAGATGATCGAGGCGATCAAGCCGTATGCCGGAGGTCTGCCTCTTGTCATCCACATGATGGTGACCGAACCCGCGCGACAGGTCGAGGATATTGCGAAGGCGGGCGGCGACATCATCGTTATCCACGCGGAAGCCTGCGCGGATCTGGCCGGAACGGTTGCCGCGATACGCAAGGCGGGTGTACAGGCAGGCATCGCCGTCAAACCCGAAACACCTATCGACCCCATCCTGCCTTTCCTGGACGACATTGCTACTGCGCTTCTAATGACAGTTAACCCGGGCTACGGTGGTCAGCCGTACATTCCAGAGGTCGAGATTAAGATTGCCGAGATGCGAAAACTCATTGATGAGCGTGGCGTCGACGTTGACATCGAAGTAGATGGCGGTATCAACGAGAACACGATTGAACAGGTGGTGCAGGCCGGCGCTCGCCTCCTTGTTGCCGGAACCGCCGTCTACGGTCGACCGGAACCGGTTCCAGAGCGCATCGCATTGCTGCGGGAGCTGGCGGACGGCGCGCTGGCCGATTAAGGCTCTAACTCGGCGGGTTCTCTCCCGGGGGCCAGGATCCGAGACCCTGCGCTTGGTATGCCTCCGCGAGGCGGGCGTAGTAGGCTCCGCCTGATTCCTCCATCTGCGCTCGGCGCGCCGGTTCTGTCTGCCACAGAACCTCCGTTGGCACGCCCGCCGCGAATGAGTCATCGGGGATGATCGCATATGGCGCAACTGCCCCACCTGCTGCTACGACGCAGAAATCGCCGACCTCCGCGCCCTCCGAAACCGTCGAATTGTTACCGATCAGGCTGTGATTGCCGAGGCTGCGGCCGTGGAAGGTGACGGCGTGGCCAAGCGTATTGTCCGTTCCGATTGTGATGTCGCCGTTCGCGTGGACGACGGCGTTGTCTTGCACGTTCGTGCGGTCGCCGATGACTATCTTGCCTCTGTCGCCGCGCAGAACGGCGCCTGGAAAGATCGTGCATTGGGCGCCGATCTCCACGTCGCCGACAACATACGCTGCTTCACTCACCCACGCCGTCGGGTGAATCGTTGGCGCTTTGCCGTTGAAAGGTCGAATCATCGATGAGCCTCCATCAGCCTCGGCAGCGCGATGTTCCGCCGCACGAGCGTTTGTGTTGTGACCCTGCACAGATAGAATCCTTTGCTCAAAGTCGTTGATCGTTCGTATGGCGATGCCGGGAATACCTGACACGCGGGAATAATGTGGAATCACGCCTCGCGGCAGGACGACTGCCCGCGGTTCAATCCAGCACCACTCGCCGACTGTCGCGGCCTCCAGCACAGTCGCGTTATCACCAACACGGGTGAAGCGTCCCACACCCATGGAGTGCACCATCGCCCCAACGCCCACATGCGCCCCTTCGCCAATTTCCGTCGTGCTGGAGATTGCGCCAACTCCACCACCGTGAATGACCGCGCGCTCCAGAACGGCGGCGTTACGGCGGATTACTATCCGCCCACCCTCTGCGCGCAGAACTGCGCCCGGCCAGATGCTCGCGCCCTCATGAACCTCAATATCGCCCATCAAATAGGCGGTATCAGCAACCCACGCGGTCGGATGAATGACGGGCGTCCTGCCCTGAACGGTGCGTATGGCCATAAGAGTTGGGCGCATTATCAATGGCAGGGCGATTGAGGGTCAATTCGATAGACACCTTTTCAAAAAAAGTCGATGATGATTGTCGGGGGTAGCTGAAGCAAAAGGGGAGGACATTTCGATGGGCGATGCCGCAACGTGGGAGAGTCTCGCGCAGCAGCTCAGGGTGGATTCTGTGCGCGTGGCGGCGCAGGCCAATTCCGGTCATCCGACGTCGAGCATGTCCGCGGCAGACCTTGCGTCAGTTCTGTTGAGCGATTACCTACGCTACGATCTCGAGCGCCGGGATGCTCCCAACAACGATCATCTCGTCTTTTCAAAGGGCCATGCCTCACCCCTGATCTACAGCATGCTCAAGGCCGCCGGCGTTATCGACGAAGAAGAATTTCTGACGTATCGTTCTATTGGCAGCCGCCTGGAGGGCCATCCCGTTCCCAACCTGCCTACCGTTGATGTAGCGACAGGCTCACTGGGGCAGGGACTCCCGATAGCCGTCGGCATCGCATTAGCGGGGAAACGACTGGATCAGTTGCCGTACCGCGTTTGGGTCTTCTGCGGCGACAGTGAGATGGCCGAGGGCTCCATGTGGGAGGCTGCCGAGCACGCCGCCTATTGGGACCTGGACAATCTAACCGCCATCATCGACGTGAATCGGCTGGGACAGCGCGGCGAGACGATGTACGGCTGGGACACCGGCGCTTACGCGACGCGCATGCAAGCATTCGGCTGGCACACGATAGAGATTGACGGCCACGACGTTGACGCAATCAACGCCGCCTTCCAGGAGGCTGTCGCGACTGAGGGCCGCCCGACTGCCATCATCGCCAAGACCATGAAGGGTCGCGGCGTCTCGGCGGTTGAAGATCAGAATGGCTTCCATGGTCGGCCAATCGCAGACTCGGAGACTGCCATCACGGAACTCGGAGGCAGCACCGGCGCAACGGTGACGGTACAGACACCCGGTAACTCTGTTCAAGCCAACGTCTTCAAGGTGACGCCGAGCGGTGGCTTGCCCAAGTACGAGGTCGGTTCCCGCATGGCGACGCGGCGGGCGTATGGCGACGCGTTGACTGCGGTTGGTGGACGCCGTGGCGACATCGTTGCCCTCGATGGCGAGGTTAGCAATTCCACTCACGCGGACATCTTTGCCAAGGAGCACCCGGATCGATTTTTCGAGTGCTATATCGCGGAGCAACAGGCCGTCGCGGCGGCTGTTGGGATGCAGGTGCGGGGATGGACGCCATATGTCTCAACATTTGCCGCATTCCTGACCCGCGCATACGACTTCATTCGCATGGCCGCCGTGAGCCGCGCCAATATCCGTTTGTCAGGCTCACATGCCGGTGTCTCCATCGGTGAGGACGGCCCGTCGCAGATGGCGCTTGAGGACATCGCGATGATGCGCGCGGTGAACGGCAGTACCGTCCTCTATCCGTCCGATGGGAACCAGACGGCTCAGCTTGTCGCGGCGATGGCCGACATCGACGGCATCTCCTACATCCGCACAACGCGCGAGGCGACGCCCATCCTGTATGAGCCCGATGAGGTGTTCAGAGTGGGTGGCTCCCGCGTGCTTCGATCTTCCGACGATGACAAGCTCACCATCGTTGCCGCCGGCATCACCGTCCACGAATCACTCAAGGCCGTTGACGCGATGGCGGCGGATGGCATCAATGTCCGGCTAATTGACCTGTATTCGATCAAGCCTATTGATACTGCGACACTTGAGGCCGCCGCGAGCGACACCGGAACGCTCCTAACGGTTGAAGATCATTGGGCAGAGGGTGGGATCGGCGATGCCGTTCTCGCGGCGCTCGGCGGGCTGCGAAACCCGCCGCGTGTTATCAAGGTAGCCGTGCAAGGGATGCCGGGTTCCGGCAAGCCGGCGGACCTGCTGTCACAGGCAGGTATCGACGCAGCGCACATTGAAGCTGCGGCCCGCCTGCTTGCCCAGAGCTAGCGGCCGGAATTTGCCTCCCCGTTGCGGGGAGAGTCAGGTTGGGGGGTAGAAAAATGGCCACCGTTATCCGGGACGCAATCATCGTCACGTCTGACCCTGAGGGTCGTATCATCTACGATGGCGCGATTGCCATCGGTGACGACGGCAATATCGCTGCCGTCGGCTCGACGGATGAGGTGGTCAACGCTCACCCAAACGCGGAGATGATTTCCGCGCGCGGCAAGGCGGTGTTCCCCGGGTTCTTTAACTGCCACACGCACCTGACCGCCACGCTGAGCAGGGGCATCCTTGAGGACCTCGGTTTCCCGTCTCCCCTGCGGTTTCCCGAGCAGGTGGCGGCCATGCTCTCCGCCGAGGAGATGCAGGTTTTCGCGCTGCTGGGCGCAATCGAGGGAATCCGTAGCGGCACGACCACGTTCTTTGAGCAGGGACGCGGCATATCCAACTACGCGCAGCAACTGGCCGACACCGGCGCTCGATTCGTCCTAACGGAATCCATGACTGACGTGAACTACAACGTCATAAGCGCCGGAACACTACTGAAGTCGTCGTCAGACTTCTCCGAAGAGTTGGCTGAGCAAGCCTACCAGCGCGCCGTTGATGTCTACGATGCGTGGCACGGCAAGGCTGATGGCCGCTTGACCGTCTATTTCTCGCCGTCCACAACGGACTCCGTCTCTCCGGCCATGCTGCATCGTTCACGCGAATTGGCGGAGGAGCGCGGTGTGGGTTATACCATCCATCTGTCACAGAGCAAGCAGGAGGTGGCGGGAGTGATGGCCGCGTGGGGTGTGCTCCCCACGCACTACCTGGAGCAGAATGAATTCCTCGGCCCCCGCCTCGTTGTGGCCCACTGCCGCGAGATCATTGAGTCAGAGATACAGGCGCTTGGGCGCCACACCACCGGCGTGTCCAATAACCCTGCCATCGCCGCTCGACGCGGAGCGGCCGCGCCCGCGCTGGATCTCGAGGAAGCCGGCTGCCGGGTCGGCATCGGCACGGACAATATGGCGGAAGACATGGTGGAGGCCGTCCGTACGGGCTACTTCGTTGAGCGCGTGCGTCGGGACGACCCGTTCAGCCCGTCGCCTGAAAAGCTCATGGAGTGGGCCACGATCGGCGGGGCACGAATCATGGGCATGGATGAGACGCTTGGCTCGCTGGAAGTGGGCAAGCAGGCGGACCTCTTCATCACGGACCTGCGGCGTGCCCACATGGTGCCCGTCCTTCGTGTTATCTCGGACTTCGTTAACAATGGGCAGGCCTCGGACGTTGAGGCTGTCATGGTGGCGGGCGACTGGGTTATGCGCGACCGTAAGCTGCTGCACATCGACGAGGACGACATCCTCCAGCGCGGCGAGGAACTCGCGCACCGCGCGTGGAGGCAGCTCCAGGAGAAATACCCGGATGTCGCGATGCCGTTCCCGCTCATGGAGGGGCCGGTGTTCTAACTGCCTTTGAAATCCCATCTAAGCAATCCAACCCTGATTTCCACTTCCTAATGAGCATGAACGCACAAATGGATCTAGAAGAAGCGGAGAGGCCGTTAGGCAGCAATTCCTAGAATGTAAGCTGGCTGCAGAGTGATTCCCTTATGAGGCTTCCAAATGCGGATCGGGCAATAATCGAGGTGAGTAAACTAGGAGAGTACATATTGTCATTGCACCATGTGACAGGCAAGGCAAAGGCCGCGTTTTTTATTCAATATGGGTTCTCGCCGGAGAGACCGGACGAACTGCGCGATGCATTATTTCGCCATGGTCACGAGCAGGAAGTTGCAGACGTTACGGAAACGGAATATGGACCAAGATATGCAGTAGAAGGAACGTTAGAGTCTCCAGATGGACGAAACCCTCGAGTCCGATCCGTCTGGCAGATTGACAATGGAACCGACTTCCCTAGACTAATCACAGTCATACCAAACTAGGAGGTGGGCGTGTTCAAAGAACATGAGCAAGTGGTATTGACCGCTCCAACACGGAATGATGACGGTGAGCTAATGCGGCCAGGTGATGTTGGAGTGATAGTACATGTTCATCCCAATCACGAGTCTTACGTGGTGGAGTACTTTGGTATCAATGGTGAGACAGTCTCAACTGGTACTGCCTTGCCGACCCAAATAAGGCCTGTTTCGTCCAGGGATGTTCTGCATGCTCGCAGAGACCACCGCTTCTTTATTAGAGCGAAACGTACTTCCCTATCCCCAGTTTTCTCAGCCAAGACGGCTACTTTAGTAAGATATTCTGGCACTACTTTGGCAAGAGAAGGAAAGACCCGTCGACGGGTCTTCATCTCTTACAGCAGGAATCGATTGATTCGTCGGGGTCAATCGGGTCGCGGGCGAGCACGTAGTAAAGGGAACAGATTTGCTTATAGGGTAGCCGCCTAGTTTCACGGCTAAATTGCCTCTAACCTTTAGGCTACTGCTCATTCACAAAGTTGCTCAAAACTTTGACTGTGCATCGGTAGACATTCGGGATTGCCCGGCAATCAGAGCCATGGAGCCCCTATCGAACGGTACTCTCCACCTCAGCGATAACCTGCCGATCTTGCGCTCCATGCCGGACGAGTCCGTTCATCTGATCGCAACTGATCCGCCATTCAATACCGGCCGACACGTTAGTACGCAGTCCGGCCGCCCGGCCGCTGATGCCGAATTCAGCGATCAGTGGTCATGGGAACGGGATGTTGATGCCGATTGGCTTGCCCACTTGAGGTCGTACTGTCCAACTGCCATGCGTGTCGTCGAAACCTCCCGCGAGACCGCGGGTGAGAGCATGGCGACTTATCTGTGCTTCATGGCCGTCCGCCTGGTAGAAATGCGGCGCGCTTTGAACAACGACGGCAGTATCTACCTGCACTGCGATCCCACGTCCAGCCACTATGTGAAGCAGTTGATGGACGCCGTCTTTGGCATGGATAACTTTAGGAATGAGATCATCTGGAGCTATGGCTTGGGCGGGTCATCTCCCAAACGCTACTCCCGTAAGCACGACGTGATCCTCTTCTATACGAAGTCGGATCGGTATATGTTCAACAAGCCGCAGACGCCCGCCAAATCGCAAAAACTCAAGGGCCAAATGAAGGGAGCGACGGACGTCTGGGACATCCCCTCGCTGAATAACATGGCGAAAGAGCGAACCGGCTTCCCCACGCAGAAACCTCTCGCCCTCTACGAACGCATCATAGAGGCCAGCAGCAACCCCGGCGATCTCGTCTTGGACCCCTTCTGCGGCTCCGGCACAACGCTCGTTGCCGCTGAACGCCTCAATCGCCACTGGATCGGCATAGACACCAACCCGACGGCCATAGAGACGGCGCGGGAGCGGCTTGGTGCGGATGGTGTGAAAGCCCCTTAACTGGGGCGGGGTGACCATCCGGCCACCCCGCCTTGGTACCTGAGTTGGTTTCTCCTACCGCGGCAATCCCAGCCCCCGCTGGGCGATGATGTTCTTCTGGACCTCCGTGGTGCCGCCCGCGATGCTGATGCCGATAGTGCTGACGGCGTTGGAGTTCAGGAAGCCGCCCACCGGCAGCTTTAGCGGCAGCTCGGTCGTTGGCAGAACCAATCCGTACTCACCCAGCACATGGGAGAAGTAGCGGTATACCTTCTGGGTGATTTCGTCGCCCCAGAACTTGGTCATGGACGCCTCTCGCACGGGGATCTCGCCCTGGCTCTGCATCCAGCCGACGCGGTATGAAAGCATCCGCATCGCCTCAATCTCCAGTCGGAGATTGGCGATCTGGTGCCGCACGACGGGATTGTCCAGCGGGCTTTCGCCATGCTGGCGGACGTTCTTCGCGTACTCGATGAAGTCCTCCATGACGCGAATGAGCATCGCCGGGCCTTCGATGTTGGAACGCTCGAAGCTGAGGGTTGTCATCGCTGCATACCAGCCACGATTCTCCTCACCGATGATGTTGTTCGATGGAACACGCCAGTCCTCAAAGAAGACTTCATCCCAGCGGTGACGACCGAGCGCGTCAGGGATGGCGTTCACCTTGATGCCGGGGAGATAGTTGCCGTCCTCGTCCTTGAGTCGGGCGAGCAGGTACGTGATGCCGCGGTGCTTCGGCTGCTCCGGGTCTGTCCGTACGAGGATGTGGATGAACTCGGCCTTATACGTGCTCCAGATTTTCTGGCCGTTGATGACGTAGTCGTCGCCGTCACGAACGGCGCGTGTCTGCATGCTGGCAAGGTCTGAACCGGAATCCGGCTCTGAAAATCCCTGCGAGATGTATGAGATGTCCGCATTGGCGATGCGCGGCAGGAAATACTCCTTCTGCTCGTCTGTGCCGTGCACCATCAGGACCGGCGCGACCAGCCCGCCGCCAAGTGTCGCAGGAGCGCCCGCGTAAACCATGGCCTCTCGATACGCCATCTGCGTCTCGATGCCTGCGCCCCTGCCGCCGTATTCCGTCGGCCAGTGCATCGTCCACCAGCCTTTGTCGACGAGCTTCTTCTCGAAGCCGTTCATCATCGACTCAAGCTCGTGGTTCTCATGGTCCCAGGAAAGGGCGTAGTAGATGCCCTGACCGTCGCCCATCCCCTTGGCGTCCCACTCCCGCCGGGTGAATTCGATGGCCTCCTCGCGGAGCTTCTCATCCTCGGGTGAAAATCGAAAATCCATTACATGCCCCTTTTCCTGCTCTCTGTTGATAAGCAGTGACAAGCTGCGCCCTGTCCACACAGTGACTGTCGGCCAGTAGCGCTAGCGGCCTGTCTTGCCGTCAAGCTTATAGTAAATGCCGTGCGCGTGGGCAAGACAGCGCCAGCGAGAGGTCATCGCCCGCTTGCAGCTAGGTCTGTCTGCTATAATCCAGTCTAATAGGTGTATCGACCGCACAATCGCCTGAACCAACCACTGAGTCGGCCAGAAACCGCCACAGCATCCTTGGGCGCTGAGAATCGGGGCAACCTGCATGGAAACCCCATGGGCGACAGGCCCCGACTGGTGATCACGTGCGAATCGTGGTCGTCGGACAAAACAGCGCGCAGGAGGACAGACACAGTATGACGATGGCCGACAAGACACTGACGTGTCGGGACTGTTCAATGGATTTTGTTTTCACGGCAGGAGAGCAGGAGTTTTACGCAAGCAAGGGTTTTACGCGTGAACCGTCTCGATGCCCTGAGTGCCGTGCCGCCCGCAAGCGTGACCGCGAGGGCGGCTATGTTGGCGGAACATACACCTCAGGCGGCCCAACCACGGGGCAGGGGCCGGCCGGGAACTTTGAACGACGTGAGCGGCGCATGTACCCCGTCATCTGCGCGGACTGCGGCAAGGAAGCTGAGGTGCCCTTCCAGCCACGCGGTGATCGACCTGTCTACTGCTCCGACTGCTTCAGGAACCATAGTGCCAATCGCTTCTAGGCGCAGGACCGCGCGCCATAATCTCCGCCCCACACCCGGGCCGCTATTTCGCTACCATACTCAGCCGAGAGAACGCCACCGCGGGTGGCGATTTCTCCGCGTTCAGACGAGGAATTTGTGGTTGAAAATATCATTGGCCGCCTAACGGCC
>VXMO01000013.1 GCA_009841045.1 Dehalococcoidia bacterium | reverse complement strand
TTTTTTATAACACACCAATACCCCGCCCCTATTATATAAAAAAAAAATATTAAAAAAAAATCCCGGGGGGGGGCGCCCCCCCCCCCCCCCCCCGCCGTTTTGTTCCTCTTGGAACGGGCGATTATCTAGCAGCTAGTGACTAGATGTCCATCGCCTGCGCGACGCGCTCGCGATGGTAGTCACCATCGCCGAAGGAGACCTCCCACGCCTTGAGGCGGCGCGTGAACAACTGCAGGTCGTGCTCCTGCGTGAAGCCGATAGCGCCGTGGCACTGGTGCGCCGTGGCGGCCACACGCTGCGCGGAGTCGCTGACCCACGCCTTCGCGGAGGAAACCTCCAGGTCGGAGGGCAGTCCTTCGCCCAGCCGCCAAATCGCCTGGTAGGTGATGAAGCGGGAGCCGTCAACGTCCGTCGCCATGTTCGCGCAATAGTGCTGGATGGCCTGGAAGGAGCCGATTGGGCGACCGAACTGCACACGGTTCTTCACGTACTCAACGGTCATATCCAGGACCTCTTGCAACGCCCCCACCATCTGGCAGCAGCGCAGCGCGGCGCCCTTCTGTAGGAGCAGGCGAAGGACGGACCAGCCATTGCCGGCCTCACCGAGAACGTTGGCGCCCGGAACGGAGACGTTGTTGAACGTGACCTCGCACTGGTTGTCCGTGGCGATGGTCTTGAGCTTGTCGACGGACACACCGTCGCTCTGCGCATCAACCAGCAGTAGCGTGATGCCATCTTCGCCGGAGCCGCCCGTTCGTGCGGCGACCAACAGGAGATCCGCTGCATGAGCGTTCTCAACAAACATCTTGGTTCCGTTAAGCGTGTAGCCGTTGCCGGACGCCGCAGCCTCAAGGTTGATGCCGTTGGCATCGAGGCGGGAATACGGCTCCAAAATGGCCGTGGTCGCAATGAGGTCACCTGCTGCGATCCTCGGCAGGTAATCAGCCTTCTGCGCATCTGAACCGGCATCAAGGATTGCAACGGTTGTGAGCGCGGTGTTGAAGAAAGGGCCCGGCATGACGCCATGGCCAACCTCTTCCAGGAGGATGCCCAGATCGACCAGGTTCTGGCCGGTTCCGCCGTGCTCCTCAGGAACGATCAGGCCGAGCCACCCAACCTGGGCGATCTTCTGCCACATGTCTGCTGTGAAGCCGCGGTCATCCTCTTCCATGTCCCGGACGAAAGTGCGCGGTGTCTCCTGCTCAATGAACTCTCGGGCCATCGAGCGCAGCATTTCCTGGTCTTCAGTAAGTCCCAGATCCATTTTCCCCTCCTGTATCCCTTGTTCTTTCTTGTGTCACCCACCAAAGCGGGAATCTGTATGCGTTGTATGGCCGCGATTAGCGCGGGAGGCCAAGACCTCGCTGCGCGATGATGTTCTTCTGGATCTCGCGCGTGCCGCCGCCGATGCTTGTACCGATGCTCTGCCAGCCACGGGCAGGCAGGAAACCGTCGTCCGGCAACGAGAAGCGCTCGTTATTCGTTGGCAGCAGGTTGCCGTAACCGTCCATGATCTGCGCCAGGCCACGGTAGATGTGCTGGAAAAGCTCATCGCCGAAGAACTTGACCATCGAGGATTCCTTCTGCGGAATCATGCCTTCGCTCTGCATCCAGCCCACGCGGTAGCAGAGGGAGCGGAGCGTCTCGATGCGAACACGCCACTCGGCAAGACGATGGCGAATCTCGGCCCTGTCAAGCGGGGTGTCGCCGCCCTCATCGCGCACCATGCCACCCCAGTCGATGAACTGCTCCAGCGTGCGC
Organism: Dehalococcoidia bacterium; assembly: GCA_009841045.1. Taxonomy (GTDB): domain Bacteria; phylum Chloroflexota; class Dehalococcoidia; order UBA6926; family UBA6926; genus VXMO01. Next base: position 31,207 of record VXMO01000013.1, on the reverse strand, counting down.
AGCAACTGCGCCGGACGGCCGATGTTGGATCGCTCAAACGAAAGCGTCGTCATCGCCGCATACCAGCCGCGATTCTCTTCACCGATGATGTTGTTTGCCGGAACACGCCAGTTCTCCATGAACAGTTCATCCCAGCGGTGATTGTTTGTACCGTCCTTGATGCCGCGAACCTGGATGCCCGGCATGTAGTTGCCGTCCTCATCCTTCAGCCGTGCCAGCAGATATGTGATGCCGCGGTGCTTGGGAGCATCCGGATCCGTCCGCACAAGGATGTGAATCCAGTCGTTGCGGTATGTGCCCCAGATCTTCTGCCCACTGACGACATAGTCGTCGCCGTCGCGGACCGCGCGTGTCTTGAGTCCGGCGAGGTCGGAACCAGCATCCGGCTCCGAGAATCCCTGCGCGAACTCGATGTCCGCGTTGGCCAGCAACGGCAGAAAGAGGTCTTTCTGCCAGTCCTGCCCGTGCACCATGAGAACGGGAGCAACAAGGCCGCCGCCCAGGGACGCCGGCGCATCGTTGTAGGACATGACCTCGCGGTAAGCGAGCTGCTTTTCGATGGAGGCATCCTGGCCACCGTATTCGCTCGGCCAGTGCATGGTATACCAACCCTGCTTGACGAGTTTCTTGGCGAATTGGCGTGCAACCTCGTGGCCGGCTTCTCGTTCTTCCTCGTTGCCGTGCCAACCGGCAAGGCCGCCTGTCAGGTCATAGCCCGGATTTTGCCACTCTTTCTTGACAAAATCCTCGGCCTCATCCCGGATGGCCTGCGCCTCGGCCGAAAATCGAAAGTCCACTCTCTCCTCCTTTGCTCTTACCCTTCGGCGGGATTCTCGTTCTCGCCGTTAGCGCGGCAGGCCCAATCCTCGCTGCGCGATGATCTGGCGCTGCACTTCAGTTGTGCCACCGGCGACGCTAAGCGTGCCGGACATGAACGCGCGATTATTCAGGAATCCCTCGTTCGGCATGTCGATGCCCTCCTGTGTCGGCAGCAAATTGCCATACTCCTGGAGGCCACGAGCAAGAGTCTTCATCGTCTTCTGGTACTGAACATCCGCCCAGAGCTTGCTCATGGAGGATTCCTTCTGGGGAATCTCGCCGCGGCTCTGCATCCAACCGACCCTGTAAGCAATCATGCGCAGGGTCTCAATCTCGATGCGGAGATTAGCCATTTGGTTGCGGAACGGAGCATCATCCAGCGGGCTGAACCCGCGTGTTGCCTTCAACTCGCGGACAAAGGCTATGTATTCCTCAATCTGTCGCTGCATCGTTGCGGGCGCCTGGATGTTAGAGCGCTCAAATGAGAGCGTCGTCATCGCCGTGTACCAACCGCGATTCTCCTCGCCGAGGATGTATCGCGCAGGAACGCGCCAATTCTCCATGAACAGCTCGTCCCAGCGATGCCGACCAAGCGCGTCAGGAATCTTGCGTACCTGCACGCCTGGCATGAACTCGCCGTCCGCGTCCTTCAGGGGCGCGAGGAGATAGGTTATGCCGCGATGCTTGGGCGCGTCGGGATCCGTTCGCACAAGAATGTGAATCCACGGGTTGCGGTACGTCCCCCAGATCTTCTGACCGCTGATGAGATAGTCGTCACCGTCACGGACGGCACGCGTCTTGAGCGATCCGAGATCGGAGCCTGCGTCAGGCTCTGAGAAACCCTGCGAGAATTCGAGGTCCGCGCTCGCAATGCCCGGCAGGAACTCATCCTGCATCCACTTGGGCGCTGCGAGCATCAGGACGGGAGCGACGAGGCCGCCACCCAGTGATGCAGGCGCGCCTGCGTAGGACATCGCCTCGCGGTACGCAAGCTGGACCTCAATGGAGGCATCCTGTCCCCCAAATTCGCTGGGCCAGTGCATTGTCCACCAGCCCTTGTTGACCAGCTTCTTCTCAAATTCGTTAACGGCCTCTTCGGCCTCATCCACCTGGTGGTGCCAATTGACAAGAATCTGGGTATCCCACTTGCCGGGTTCCCATTCCTTGCGGGTGAACTCGATGGCCTCTTGCTGAATCTGTTGCGCTTCCGGCGTAAATCGGAAGTCCATGTAGCCCACTCCCCCTTTATCTACAACTCAGCCGACACGTCGTGACGGCCAACGAGTTGCCCCCCTGACTCAACCCGTGAACGATAGCACGCACACGTGTCTAAGGTAAAGCCTCAGCAAGCATTACGACCGTGGCGCTGGACCAATCACCCTATACTTGACGTCCTCAGTCCTTTCCGCGAGTGGCAGGACCTCCACGACGACCCGGGATAGACCGACGACCTCTCCATTCGCATCAAAGCTGTAATCGTCGCCGATAGCGCCACTCCACGTGATTTCATACAGACAATCTCGAAAACCGTCGGCGTCGCTGTCATCGCCTGTCTGCTTGAGACACTCGGCGGCAATATAGACATCGTCATAAGCAGACCCCAGGTGCCAGGGCAATGTCACGTAGTCATACCTATCTCTAAAATCTGCGAGGACTTGCTGTGCCTTTTCGTTTGCGGGGTCAAGGTCAGCCGTGATGGCTTTCACGCCCGTTGCCGCCTCACCGGCAATCTCAAGGGCTGTCGTTCCAACGGACACGGTTTCCGCATAAATCAGGCCCGTATAGCCCAGCTCTTTGGCCTGCTTCATGATTGAGCCTGCCGAGAACTCGGATTGGGGCGCTATGTGGAGGGCATCCGGATTAGCTTCAAAGAGCTTGGTCAGATGCACCCGGAAATCGAGTGTGTCCGACAGGTACTTTTCTGCAGCGACTACCTCGCCGCCACGCAATTCGAATTGTGCAACTGAGGTCCGCCGAACACCTTCCGCGTAGTCCGTCGTTTCCGTGATTGTTGCCAGCGTGCGGATTCCGTCTGCCCACAATGTGTTTCCGGTGTCCCTGCCGACAAAGACATCACTGATTTGCGTACGGAATATGTAGTCTCCGGCATTGGCGATATCGGGGTTGCTCGCTAGGCCCGAGAAGAGAATGACCCCGTCCTCTTCTGCCAAAGGAGCAACGGCAAGCATGGCGCTGCTGCATGAGGGGCCAAGGATGATCTTCATGCCATCGACTTGCGTAAGCTTGTTATATGCGGCGATGGCATCCTGCGCAGCACACTTTGAATCCTCGATGACAAACTCAAGCGGACGGCCATCAATACCACCCGCAGCGTTAATCTCATCAGCAGCCATCTGCTTTGCCTGGCTCGCCACCGTTCCGTACGTCTCACCGGGACCCGTCAGCGACTCCATCACGCCAATCGTGAACGGCTCCGCCTCTTGTTCCTCTTCCGTCGAAGTACACGCGATGAGGGTAAGCGCCACTATCAAGGCAACGAAAATAGACCCGATTCGTATGCGATTGTCGACAAAGAGAGTCATTGGGGATTTGGAGTGACTTATGCGGTTCGCTATGTTCCCAGTCCGCTTGGCGGTATTCTCTCCCTTTGCAGAATAACGTAGGGGCGGCTCGCGAGCCGCCCCTCTGTCATCGTCTTCTGACAGAAACTACCTCGGCAGCCCCAGCCCGCGTTGTGCGATGATGTTGGGCCCCAACGCCAGTCCACCGCCGCCGCCGAAGCCCGTCGTCATGGACAGCGCGTAGTTCGTGCCGTACTTGCCGTCGCCCGGCGCGCGGCTCTCGCCCTTCAACAGTGCCCTGTAGGGACCAATCGCCTTGGCCAGCGCGGGCCAGAAAGTGAACTTGGCCGTTGCCAGTGCCCGATAACCTGAGATCGCACCCTCTGCCTGCGGCACTTCGCCATTCGCCTGCATCCACGCCACGCGGTATGCCAGCATACGGTCGGCTTCAAGCGTGATCCTTGCGTCCGCAAGGATATGGCGAATGACATCATCCTTGAGCGGCGACTCGCCGTTGAACGTCACGCCGCGCATCTCTTGGAGGTAACGATCAAGCACACCAATCAGGCGCGCGGCGCTGTCGATGCCGGTCCGCTCAAAGTTGAGCGTGGTCATCGCTGCGTACCACCCGCGATTGACCTCGCCGATGATCTGGTGACGCGGCACACGGACCTCATCCATGAACACCTCGTTCCAGCGGCGGCGGCCGAGCATGTCGTACAGGGGCCGCAGGGTGATGCCGGGCATCTGGTTGCCCTCATCGTCCTTGAGCTGCATGGCGAGGTACGTGATGCCCCGGTGCTTCGGGGCCTCGGGGTCAGTTCGCACCAACACGTGGTACCAGTTGGCGAAGTGAGAACCGGACGACCATATCTTCTGGCCGGTGACGACGAAATCATCGCCGTCCTCCACACCACGCGTGGAAAGGGATGCCAAGTCTGTACCGGCGTTCGGCTCGGAGAAACCCTGCGCCCAGTTGACGGTGTTGTTGCGCATCCCGTCCAGGAACGTGTCCTTCATCCAGTCCGTGCCGTGGATCATGATCGCGCCAGCGACGTTCGCCTGCGGCTGCGAGGCCGGCGCGTTGTGGTAAGCCATCTCCTCCGAGTAGACGAGCTGGCGGGAAATGGGCGCGTCCTGTCCACCATATTCCTCCGGCCACGCCATCGTCCACCACCCGCGATCAATCAGCTTTTTCTGAAAGTTCTCAGCATGGTCGCGAGCGCCCGGATTGTCATAGTCGTACGACCACACGTTCATCGCGTAGGCGTCGTAGTCCTTGGGGTCCCACTCTTTGGCAAGAAACTCGCGCAGCTCGGCTCGGAAAGCCTCGTCGGCGGGGTTCGTTGAGAAATCCATCCTGCCTCTCCCTTCATCGTTCAACGATGATTCACGGTGCCGTTATCGCGACGGCGCCGCCTTCATGCGCGCAATGTAGCACCACGCGCGTACAGGGTAAAGATGCGTCAGGGGGCTGCTACAGAGTGGACGTCGCACCGATAATCGCGCCCATCACGGTGAACGTGACGACGTGATAGCCAGCGTTGATGACGAAAAGGGTTGGCGATTTCTTCTCGAACAGGTATGTGACGGCAAAGGCAGCAGCAACGAACGCGGCTCCAACGGCCAGCCCGATGCGCAACCCTTCAACAATCGACGAATCATCTCCAATGACCAGTGAGAGCACGTAGGCCGCGATGAGCAGCATGATGGCGGAGCCGCCGAACATGCGGAGCAGATTGCCCTGATGGTCGTCCTCAGTGAAACCGTTCTCACGCATCCACGGCTTGGCGAAGAGGATGGGTGAGTACCACGCGCCGCCAATCACAAACGGAACAATCGTCGCCGCGATGATACCGATATAGTTCAGGTCAGTATTGAATTCCATGAGCCTGCATCCCTACTCCCACTGCTGACGCCCCAGTGTAGCGGACACGAATACTACTAGTCCGTCCTATACACGTACCTCAAATCAAACAGGCCATACAGCGTGGCCGTCATGTTTCCAAACACGTTGCGGACAGCGGCGATTCTCTCCCCAAGCGTTGTATAGATGATTGGCACGTTCTCCGCCACAATCGCCTGCGCCTGGTGGTACAACTCCACGCGCTGTTGGCGATCTAGTTCCTTGCTGGCATTGATGTAGAGCGCGTCGATTTCGGCCTCCCAGTCCGTGGCCGGTTCGGGCTGGTTGGGATACCAAAGATGCAAGCCTTCACTGCTATGCCAGAGATTTATTCCGCCGTGGGGGTCCGTTCCTCCGCTGAAGCCGATAACGATGGCTTCCCAATCGTAAGAGGTGGTCAACTGGCCAACGATCTCGCCAAAGTCAACCACGGAATAGTCAACGTCCAGACCAATAGCGCGCATCCCCTCATGGGCGATTGAACCGACGGTCTGCCGGACGCTATTTCCTTCATTTGTTGTCAACGCGAACACTATATTCTCGCCGTTCGCATCTTCACGGATTCCGTCGCCATCCGTATCGACCCATCCCAGGTCGTTGAGGATCTCATTCGCCTTGTCGATGCTGTATTCGTACTTCCGAACGTCCGGATTATGGAAATCGCCTGCGGCCGGACTGATGGACGACCACTGTGGGTAGCCGAATCCGTGCTGTGCTTCATCAATGATGCGTTCCTTGTCAATGACGTGGGCGACAGCCTGCCGGAATTGCGTGTTGCTAAACCACTCAAGTTTGCGAGGGTCAAGGTACAACTCCCCGGTCTCAGCATTGCGGCCCGGGTTCATATTGAATGCCAGGAAAGTCGTGCCAAAGGTGGGGCCGCGCTTGTAGATCGTGAAGTTCTGGTCTTCCTGCAATGGCTCCAGCTGAGCATATTCCTTTCCGAGTACCCCATGGATATCGGTCTGGCCAGACAGGAAATACGTGAGCTCGTCCTCCAATTCGGGAACAATCCGATGCACGACTTGATCCAGGTACGGCAGTGTATTGCCCTCATTGTCCTTCAACCAGTAATTGGGGTTCCGCGCCATGACGACGCGCTCTCCCGGCATATAGGTTTCGATGGTGAAGGGGCCCGTGCCGATGATGTCGGACGGGGCAGTGTTAATGTCCCATGTTGTGACAAACGTCCCATCATCCACGTGCTTTTCGAGAATGTGCCGCGGATAGATGGCTGTGCCCATCGCCCGCAGGAACGGGGCGAACGGCTGCGGCAAGATGCATACAACTGTATATTCATCCACCGCGACGACGGTCATGGGTTTTTCTCGCCACTCCCCGGTCTCCTCATCCAGAAAACGGAAATTGAAGGCTGGCCTTGCGCTCGCCGGGATATCGTCGTTGTAGATGATCCGATTGAAGGTGAACTCAACGTCGCGGGCTGTGAACGGCCTGCCGTCGTGCCAAAAGACATCGTCACGCAGGTGGAATGTCCACGTCATCCCGTCCTCTGATGCCTCCCACGACCTTGCCAAAGAGGGTTCGACATGGTCGGTCAACCATGAGGTTTCAGTTAGGCCCTCAAATAGGTAAGACAGTACTCCTGATGATGAGGCGTCCTTCGCAATCGCCAAGTTGAACGTTAGTGGATCAGAGATGGTGGCAATCGTGATTTCTCCACCGTATTCGCCCGTGACGTACTGGAACCCCTCTGCGTTCGCCTTGAGCCGATCCGTGACGGACAGCCCCGCGTCGGCATCCGGTGTCGCCGTCGGCGGCGCGATGGGACGGGTGGTTGCTGTGGGTATAGGCGTGATAGTCGCGGTGGGAGCAATGACACTGACAGAAGGCGATGGCTGACCGGAATCTCGCGAGCCCGGCGTCGGCTCTTCGTTCCCGCAGGCCATGAGAATAAATGCAGTAATGCCCCACACAGACACAATTAGCGCTAGTCGCCGCAAAGAGACAAACTTTGACACAGAACACACTCCTCGACCGATCTCACTGCTCCCGCTATTCCATTTTACGGGACGGCAACAGTGAGGGCTCGCAATGATAAACAAGCCCCCCGCGCCACTTAAGGGCGCGGGGGGCCATTTACTTCCAATCGGGAGCGAGAAAGCTGCTTATCTCGGCAGTCCCAGTCCCCGTTGCGCGATGATGTTCGGCCCGAGCAGGATGCCGCCGCCACCGCCGAATCCCAGTGACAGCGAGATGGCATTGTAGGCGCCGTAGTAGCCGTTATGGGGCGCCCTGCCCTCGCCACGATTCAGGATGCCGTAGTCGCCGATGATCTTGGCGAGTGTCGGCCAGAAGTGCAGCTTGGCTGTCACCTGGTTGCGGTAGCCGGAGATCGCGCCCTCATGCTGAGGCACATCGCCTCGCGCCTGCATCCACGCCACACGGTTGGCGAGCTGCCTATCGGCCTCGATGGTGACACGCAGATCAGCCAGCTTGTGCCGAACCATCGGATCACTGAGCACCGGCTCCCCGTTGAACGTCGCCTCCTTGAGCATGTCAATGAACCTCTCAAGGATGCCGATATGGCGAACGGGGCCCTCGGTGCCGGTTCGCTCAAAGTTCAGCGTGGTCATGGCGGCATACCAGCCGCGGTTGACCTCTCCCAGCACGTACTTCTTCGGCACGCGGAGGCCGTCCATGAAGACCTCGCACCAGCGCCAGCGGCCCATCATGTCATACAAAGGCCGCAGGGTCAGGCCGTCCGGGCGGGTGCCCTCTTCATCTTTGAGATTGACCAGCAGATAGGTGATGCCACGGTGCTTGGGGGCCTCCGGGTCCGTGCGGACGAGCACGTGGTACCAGTCCGCCAGATGCGCGCCCGACGACCATATCTTCTGGCCGGTGATGACAAAATCATCGCCGTCCTCCACAGCGCGGGTCTGTAGAGAGGCAAGATCCGTGCCGGCGTTCGGCTCGGAGAAGCCCTGCGCCCACTCAATGTCGCCGTTCGCCATTCGAGGCAGGAACTCGTCCTTCACTTCATCCGAGGCATGGAACATGAGCGCGCCGGTGATATTGGACTGCGGTGAGCCGTTCGGGGCATTGGCATAGGCCAGCTCTTCCTTGTAGATAAACTGCTGGCTGATGGGATAATCCCCGCCGCCAAACTCCTTGGGCCAGGTCATCGTGTACCAGCCCTTGTCGACAAGCTTCTTCACAAACTCCTTGTCGTTCTCGCGGGACTCCTGCATATCGAAGTCCCAGGAGCGGACTGCCATGCTGTGGCCGTCAAAGCCCTTGTCGTCCCAGTTCTTGGTGATGAAATCACGCACCTGGGTGCGAAATGCCTGATCCTGTGGGTCTTCCCGAAAATCCATCGGAGCGCCTCCTGCCCCACTCATCGCCCGCGCGATGATTACCGCCGTTCAAAGCGCGGCGGCCAATACCCGTCACAAAGCTAGGCGCACTCTAGCACTCGTGTTGGACGCGGTAAAGAGCCGCACGTAAGAAGGAGCGGATTCTCTAATCGTCGTGATGCAAGGGCGAAATCTGACCGTGCGGGTTCGTCATGCACTCGAATTGGAGGTGCCAGCGGGCTCGCGCCTCCCAATATGCGGCGCGATTGAGCGCGTCCTGCCGTTGCTGCTGAGACCACCCCGCGTAGTCGAATGAGGTCACGTCCTCAGGCCCGTCGCGGAACCATTCCTGTCGTGCCCACCATTCGATGGGTGTCAGTGTGCCGCGCTCATTCAGCCCGGTAAGGGCGCGGTTGCAGTCTGGACACGCCTGCACGAGGTTGGCGAGGTGATCGCATCCCCCGCGATCAAGCGGAATCACGTGCTCCCACGTCGGCTTGGGCCCGAAATCAGTAAACGGGTCAGCGCAGTACGCGCACTGCGCCCATTCGCGCTCCATCATAGCGACATTGCCCTTTTGCCCAAGATGAATCCGGCGCTCTACCTCGGCAGCCCCAACCCCCGTTGCGCGATGATGTTGCGCTGAATCTCCTTGGTGCCGCCGCCGAATGTGCGCCCCGTCGAGAGGTAGTGGTTGGCGCCGATATAGCCGCCCATCGGCGACCATCGAGACGGGCCGCCGGGGATGAGCGTGCCCATGTCCTGCATGAGACGAGCGCCGGTGCGGAATATGCGCTGTGTCGCCTCGCCGGCCCAGACGCGAGCAATCGATCCCTCCGCCTGCGGCATTAGACCCTTCGTCTGCATCCATGCCACACGGTACGCCAGCATACGCCCCAGCTCGACATAGATCCGCAGGTCTGCCATCTCGTTGCGCACAATGGGATTCGCTGTGAACGGCTCTCCATTGATATTCGTCGTGCCAAGGTAGTCGACAATCTTTTCCCATTCGCGGAGCAGCGCCGCGGGAATGTCAACGGACGCGCGCTCGAACGAAAGTGTCGTCATAGCGGCGTACCAGCCACGGTTGAGTTCTCCGACAAGATTTTGAGCAGGAATACGAACGTCCTCAAGGAACCACTCCGACCATCGTCGACGCCCAAGCATGTCGTACAGCGGGCGCAAAGAGATACCCGGGGACTCCATGTCGATGAGGAAATAGGAGATGCCACGATGCTTGGCGGCGTCCGGATCCGTCCGCACAAGTATATGCCCCCACTTGGCGCGAGGGTGGTGGGCGGTTGACGTCCAGATCTTCTGGCCGTTGATAACGAAATCGTCGCCGTCCGCGACGGCGCGTGTGGTCAGTGAGCCGAGGTCCGAACCGGCATTCGGCTCCGAGAATCCCTGCGCGAACTCAAATTCAGCGTTAGCAAGGCGGGGGATAAAATACTCCTTCTGCCAGTCCTGCCCGTGAATCATCAGGAGCGGCGCGACTAGTCCGCCGCCCTGCGCGGACGGCGCTCCCTGGTACGCCATCTCCTCGCGATAGACGAGTTGCCGTTCAATGCCGGCGTCCTGGCCGCCGAACTCCTTTGGCCAGTGCATCGTCCACCAGCCCTTTTGCACAAGCTTCTGCTCGAATTCATGCTGTAAAGCGAGGGCGGCGTTGTCATCAAGATGCCACGACGTGTTCATCGTGGAGACGAGGTCATAGCCGCGGTCGTCCCACTCGCTCTGAACGAAGTCGCGAACCTCCTGCCGGAAAGCTTCATCCTCAGCGGAGAACCTGAAATCCATGGCGTGTACTCCCTCGCCGTCAAATGAACGGCTACCCCTTTGACGGGCTAATCATACAGCGCAATAGCGTGGCGGGGCGATGCGGGAAAGGACGTTTAACTGTCTATCAGACCTTCTTGTGGCATGGTCCATGGGGGCTGCGCCTGTCCTCTGAACATTTTTGCCGGAGGCAGCGATATGTCCGTGAGCGGCACGTCGATTAGAACCGGGGCATTTCGGGACAAGGCCTCGGGCAGTAGCGACGCCAGATCTTGCGGGTCGCCCGCTCGCAGGCCGACCGCGCCGAACGACTCCGCAAATTGGGCGAGATCGGGATTTCGCAGTTCAGTACCATACGTGCCGCCGAAGTAGTTATGGAGATCGCGCGCGACGTTGCCGTATGCGTTATCCCGGAACACGACAGTAACAATATTGATGCCGTACTGCACGGCGGTTGCCAACTCGGTTGCGTTGAACATAAAGCCGCCGTCGCCCGTTACACAAACGACCGGCTCATCCGGCCGCGCCACCTTGATGCCCATAGCCGTGGGAAACGCATACCCCAGGTTGAACGAATAGCCGGAATCGATGTACGTCTTGGGTCGATTCACCCGGTAGTGTGATCGCGCGTAGTAGCCGAATTGCGTAACGTCCCAGGCGATGACGGTTTCCTCAGGCAGGGTATTCCACATCATCTCAAGGATCGGATACTGTGGCTCCTCATCGCGAATATCGTAGTGAGCGATGAGCCTCTTGGTCACTTCGACCGCCTCTTCCGGGGACGGTCGATCCTGAGCGCCAGCTTCCGCAAGCAACGGCAGCAACGCCTCAATCGTGGCTCCCGCGTCTCCGTGCAGCGGGATCGTATTCGACTGAACCCGAGTCAACTCCGAATCATCAATGTTGATGTTGATGAGCGTGGACGATTCTCCGGCCGGATTGCCCATGGAGAATCGCGCGCCAATTCCGATGACGACGTCGGCGGAGGCCAGAACCTCATAGATCTGGTTCATCTCATCCATCTCGGCGCGCGGGCCGAAGCAGGAGCCGTAGGAGAAGGGATGGTCATCCGGAATCGTTCCCTTGCCGCCGCTTGAGGTAACAACCGGGATATTGGTCTCCTCAGCAAGCCGCACAAGCAACGCTTCTGCATTGGATTGCGCCACGCCGCCTCCGGCGTAGATAATGGGCAGTCGGGACTCCATGATGACGTCAACCGCTCTGCGGAGATCATCGGCGCTGGGAACAATGTGGGAGACAGGCGCGGGGTCACGCAGGGTTACCTCTTCTCGCTCAACTCCCGCCTCCGGCGGAAGTTCAACCAGAACGGGCCTTGGACGGCCTGTTCGCATCTGGCGAAACGCCTCTGTCATGGCGTCCGGAATATCCCGGGGCCGCAGAACCTGCCTGCGCCACTTGCTTACCGGACGCACAACTTCTGCCTGATCGACGACCTCATGCACCGCTCCCAGCCCCTTGCCGATTAGGTTACGCGGGATCTGGCCTACGATGGTCAGAACGGGTGAAGACCGGGCATACGCCGTTGCCAGACCGGAGGCCGCGTTGTACAGCCCCGCGCCCGGCACTACCAGGCACACTCCCGGTTTGCCGGAGACGCGGGCGTAGCCGTCCGCCATGTGTGCCGCTCCAGCCTCATGGCGCGTGGTAACCAGCCGCAGCGAGGGCTCATCACGCATGGCAGCGACAATACCGGACATGTGGATGCCCGGGATGCCGAAAACGACCTCGACGCCTTCTTTCACAAGAGACGCGACAAGCGCCTCGCCCCCACTCATGTTTGACATTGACGAGATCCTTACCGAGTTGGGGCGTCTATGCCCCGAGTCTCCACATGGTGTTGGCTAGCGTTGGAATAGGCTACCTCGGCAGACCAAGCCCTCTCTGCGCAATCAGGCCCGGAGCGAGCAGGATGCCACCGCCGCCCGCGTAACCCGTCACCATCGAAAGCGCATAGTTCGTGCCGTACATCCCGTTGTCCGGGGAGCGGCTCTCACCCTGCAGCAGGGCGCGATACGGCCCCATAATCTGTGCCAGGGCAGGCCAGAAGTTGAACTTCGCCATCATCGACGAATACAGGTTGGCAATCAGGCTCTCAGACTGCGGCACCTCGCCCTTGGACTGTAGCCAGATGAGGCGCAGTGAAAGCATGCGGCCAGTCTCAACACGAATGCGCAGGTCCGCGAGCTGATTCCTGACGAGGGGGTCATTGAGAACTGGCTCGCCGTTGAACTTGAGGTTCTTGGCCATGTCGAGGAACTTCTCCAGCACGGCAACGTTTCTCGCACCCGTGCCACCCGCCCGCTCGAAGTTGAGCGTCGTCATGGCAGCGTACCAACCCCGGTTCACCTCGCCGATGACCTGCCGCTTGGGAACGCGAACCTCATCCATGAAGACCTCATTCCAGCGGCGTCGGCCAAACATGTCATAAAGAGGCCGCAGTGTGATGCCGGGCATCTGGTTCCCGTCATCGTCCTTCAACTGCATGATCAGGTACGTGATGCCGCGGTGCTTGGGCGCGGACGGGTCCGTGCGCGTCAGCACGTGGTACCAGTTGGCGTAGTGTGAGCCGGACGACCATATCTTCTGGCCGGTGACGACGAAATCGTCGCCGTCCTCAACGGCGCGCGTGGTCAAGCTGGCGAGGTCAGTGCCGGCGTTTGGCTCGGAGAAGCCCTGCGCCCAGTCGATGTCATTGGTCGCCATCTTGCCAAGAAACTCGTTCTTGATGGAGTCATCGGCGTGGTACATGATCGCGCCGGTGATATTCGCCCCGGGGCTTCCTTGCGGCGCGCCTGCATACGCAAGTTCGTCAGCGTAGATGACCTGTCGGGACAACGGGAGTCCCTGTCCGCCGTACTCCTCCGGCCACGCCATCGTCCAGTAGCCCTTTTCAACCAGCTTCTTCTGAAAGACCTTGGCGTCCTCGCGATACTCGGCACTGTCAAAGTCGTAGCCGAAGACGTTCAAATCAGTGTTGTAGTCCTTGGGATCCCATTCCCGCCGGACGAACTCTCGAATTTCCTGTCGAAACGCCTCATCTTCCGGCGCAAACGTGAAATCCATTGGTGCCTGCCTCCCCACCGGCGTGCCTGAGGCGCGCCGTCACTGTCAGCCGCTGAACGCGGTTTCTTTCCAATTCGCAACCGTTGTCAGCATACCACGCAGGTAGCTGTGGGGGACAAAAAGAGAGCCTACCGCGGCAGTCCCAGCGCCCGTTGCGCGATGATGTTCTTCTGAACCTCTCGTGTGCCGCCACCAATGCTAAGCCCCGTCGCGAGGATGGAGTTCACGCCCATGAAGCGCCCTGCCGGTGCCCACTTGTCCTCCGGCCGCAACTGCCCGTAATCATTCAGGATAGAGGCAATTCCCCGATAGATGCCCTGGTGCAGCGCATCGCCCCACAGCTTGGTCTGCGATGACTCCTTGACGGGAATCTCACCACGTGTCTGCATCCACGCCACGCGGTAAGAGATCATCCGCGCCACCTCAATCTGCAGACGCATGTCAGCTAGCACGTGCCGCACTCGCACATCATTCAGCAGCGGCTCTCCGTTCACCTTTACCTCACGCGCGTAGTCAATGAACTCCTCAACCGTGCGCAGCATCCGCGCCGGCCCCCCGATGTTGGAACGCTCAAACGACAGGTGCGTCATGGTTGCGTACCAGCCGCGGTTGACTTCTCCAACCATGTTGCGCTTCGGCACACGCACCTCATCCATGAAGACCTCACTCCATCGGCGGCGTCCAAGCATGTCGTACAGCGGGCGGAGAATGATGCCCGGCGATTTCATATCGATGATGAGATAGGTCAGGCCACGATGCTTGGCCGCTTCGGGATCGGTGCGAACAAGCGCCTGTCCGTAATCGGCCATCTCCGCCATGGAGGTCCAGATCTTCTGGCCGGTGACGATGAAATCATCGCCGTCTTCCACCGCCCGTGTCTGCACGCTTGCAAGATCAGATCCCGCACCGGGCTCGGAGAGCAGGCGGCAGAACTCAATCTCGGCAGTGGCGTAGTGAGGCAGCAGTTCGTCTCGGTGCCATTCATTTCCGTGGTACATCAGGACAGGCCCAACAAGGTCGCTCGCGCCCGATGACGGCGCGCCCCAGTAGGCCATTTCCTCGCGATAAATCAGCTGGCGGGAGATGGGCGCGCCCTGCCCGCCGAACTCAGTGGGCCAGTGCAGAGTCCACCAACCCTTATCGGCGAGCTTGAGCTGCCATTCCTTGACAAGGTCTATGGCCTCGTGAGTGTGGAGATCATAGGAGGCGATGGACGCGCCGACTGAGTCGTATCCCTTGGGATCCCACTCGGCGTTGACGAATTCTCTCACTTCCCGGCGAAACGCTTCGTCTTCTTGAGAAAATCGGAAATCCATCGCCGTTCTCCCTGCGTCTATGTCCCTTGACGCGTTGCTTTCCGCTCAACTGCAGTCAGTATCAGGAAGCTGTCAGGTCACGATCGCTTTGTCGCACCGGGTCTGTGTCACATCAAAGTGAAACTGAGAGACAAGTGACGGTCCGCAGAATACCTCCGATGGTGTGGATGCGGCTCGCAACGAGGCTGCCGACCGTGTTGAGATCCTCTGCTTCGATCGTTGCAATGACGTCGTACGGACCTGTCACCGCGTCAACGGACGTCATCTCTGGAACCTTCTTGAGCTCCTCGACAACATCCTGCGTCTTGCCAACGGAAGTCTCTACTAGTATGAAAGCGCGAGTGGCCACTTTAACCCCCAAAATCTCAGCCCACCGAAGCCGCTAAAGGCGGCTTATTCTAGGCGCGGACGGGCAAAAGTGTCAATTGACTCACGTGCCGTCGAATCGCCCTTGGAAGTACTCCGTCACCACGTCGAGATACTCCTCGGCATGCTCGCTAAACGCTGCGCTGTGGCCACCGGACGGGAATGATTGCAGGCGGGTCTCCGGATGCGTGGCCGCCGCCGCAATGCGTTCCGAGTGATCAGCGGCGATCCTGTCGTCGTCCTCCGCGTGTGTGAACAGAAGAGGGAAGTCGATCTCGCCCACGAATTCCTCAGGCTTGAGGGCTGAAAGTCGTATTCCGTAACGCACTCGCGCCACGACCTCCATACCCGGCTTCACGACGTTTACCGTCCACTCCGGAAGCGGCGTTCGATCAGCCACTTCGACCGCAAACAGGTCATCAATGTTCGCAAAGGCACTGTCGACCACAAGAGCGCGCAACCGCGGCTCTTCTGTAGCTCCCAACAGCGCAGCAACCCCTCCCATCGAGAATCCCAATACGCCAATGCGCTGCGTCGGGATGCCGTACCTGTCCTCTGCCACATCCATCGCGCCCAGCACGTCGTAGCGTTCGTAATAACCGGCGGACATCACCTCGCCGTCCGATTCACCGTGGGCCCGCAAGTCAAACATCAATAGTGCAAAGCCTCTCTCATGGAGGTCTCGAATCAATGGCATGTACGGTTCGGGATCGCGGGCACGGTTCGAGTCAACACCGTGAACCACAACAATTGCCGATTCCGGGCCTTCGGCCTGCGCAGGACGCGGGATCCACCAACCCCTCAGCGTTATGGGATTTTCCTCCGCCCGTTCCTCCGGCATGCGCGGCAAGAACTCGATGTTCTCATAGGCCATGCCGTATTCAGAGGGAGTCGTTTCAACCGGCTCACGCTCCGCAACCACGGCCTGCGAGACCATCGTCCAGGAGACGATGGCGATTAGGGCAACGATGATGCCCAGAAGCGCCATCACGACGCGACCCCAAAAGTGTGGGTTCATTCGTCCACAGAAGCGCTGCCCGAGATTCCCGTCTCCCCCAGCAGTTCCACGCGCGTCTCGTCGCCCGCTTCAAGGCGTTTCACGCCCTCGGGACAGATCGCCAGACCGTTCGCCCGCGCCATGGCGGTCAATATATTCGAACCCTGCGGACCGGACAGCCGCGCGTGCATCCGCCCCTCATCGCCGCGATAGACATGGGCCCGGGCATACACGCGGCGGCCGTCCTCGTTCTCGATTGGATCATCCAGCACAGCCGTCAGTGATGGCGAGTCCCAGGTCTGGTGTCCCATCATCTTGCGCAGCGCCGGACGCGCCAGCATGTGGAACACGACCATTGCGCTCACCGGATTGCCCGGCAAGCCAAGATGGGGCACATCTCTCCCCCACGGCTCGTCCGGCGTCCCTCGCAGTATTCCGAACACGACGGGCTTGCCCGGGCGCATTCGTACCGCCCACACGCGGACGTCGCCAAGTGACTGCAGGATTTCCTTCACCAGATCGTAGTAGCCGACAGAGGCGCCGGCGGACGTGATCAGGAAATCGGCCTCTCGAGACTGCTCCACATGTTGACGGACAGATTCCTCCGTATCGCGGGCGATGCCCAGCGGGCGCGCGATTGCGCCCATCTGCTGAACAAGTCCCTGCACTGTGTATGTGTTGATGTCATAGATGTGTCCTACTCCCAGCTCATCACCGGGCGCGGCAATCTCATTGCCGGACGCGAGGATCGCAACCACGGGACGAGGGTAGACAGGAACGTTCGCCATGCCGACGGAGGCCAGCACACCTAGCCGCGCAGGCGTCAACTCCATGCCCTTCGCCAGCACCACCTGACCTGCCTGCACGTCCTCACCGGCGGCACGGACGGAAGTGCCAACCCTTGGGGAGGCATAGATTGTGATGGCATCCAGTGGCTGTCCGGTCGCCCGACGGTTCTCCTCGTCCGTGTCCTCAAAGCGGACGATTGTGTCCGCGCCGGGTGGGACGGGGGCGCCGGTCATGATACGGACGACGGTGCCCGGCGTAACGGCAGGTTCGGGCGGCGATCCTGCCGCAATCTCGCCGATCACAGGCAAAACAACGGGCGAGCTTTGCGCCGCTGCGGCCACATCCTCCGCTCGCACCGCGTAGCCATCCATGGCGGAGTTCGGGAGCGGCGGGATAGAGATTGCGGAGCGCACGTCATCCGCAAGCACAAGACCGTTGGCGTCGGCAAGCGGGACACGCGTAGGCGTCAGAGGCCGAATATCGGCCAGGACGCGCTCAAGCGCCTCTTCTACAAGAATCATGCCTGTATCTGTCGTCATCGCCCCAATGCGCCTCTCACTTTGAAGGGCGCATCCCCATCATGCCTGTGAACGGAGAGTCGCGCCCGCCTCTCGTTGCAGTTTATCCAGCAACTGCGTCTCCGCGACATCCACTTCAGTATCCGTCAATGTGCGTGTTGGCGACTGCCAGACAAGCGAAAACGCGAGGGATTTCTTGCCGTCCGGCACCTGTGGTCCTTGGTAGACATCCACAAGAGATGAACGCACGATGGATGGAAAGTCCCGGATGATATCACTCACCAGCCCCGCCGGCGCTCCCTCATCAATGAGCAGTGAAAGCTCCCGCAGCACACTCGGGTAGCGGGAAACGGACTGCCAGGTTCGTTCCGCCTCACGTCGATGGTCCAACACGGCATGCAGATTAATCTCATAGAGCACAACGCGGGGAGTGCGGATATCCAGCGCCGCGAGAGTATCAGGATGGACCTCTCCAATAGTTCCGAATGGTCGCCCGCCATCTTCCGGCAGTAGGTGCGCCGTGCGTCCGTGCGCAAGAATGCGGTCTTCCGCAACCTCGTACCGCGCGCGAACACCTATCGCGCCAAGAAGGCTCTCGACAAGCCCCTTTGCGTCAAAGAAGTCCATCTCGTCCGGAACAGCCTCATTGCCCTCTATCCACGACCGATTCGCCCGCGTTCCCGCCAACACGCCGGTCACATACGTCCGTTCCTCCGGCTGATGGCGCGGGCCATGTGGCAAGTATGCCTGCCCGATCTCGAAGAGTCGGTACGATTCCCTGCCGATGCCACGCTCGTTGTTCGCGAGTGTCCGTAACAGACTGCCGCGTAGTGATGTCCTCAGATACTCCTGGTCTGGCGACATGCGATTCCAGACGCGCAGCGGGTCCTGCGGCGCATCCCCGGGAATCGTGGCCTGCAGCAACTCCATCGGGACGAGCGGATAGGAGATTGTTTCCCGATTGCCAAGCATCACAAGAGTGTCGCGCACGTCGTCCTTAATCTGCGTCAAGGGATCCGGCAGCTCAGGCTCACCCGTTGATGGGAGCAGGGTGACGGGAACCACATCGTAGCCCACAATTCGCGCCACCTCTTCGATAAGATCGTCCGGGATTCCAATGTCCGTCCGCCAATACGGGACAACGGCGTCGATGGTGTATTCGCCATCCGGTCTGTCCGTGGCCGCCAACTCAAAGCCCAGTGAGCGCAGCGTCCGCTCTGAGACCTCGCGTCCCGGGTCCGAGCCCATCACCTGCTTCATGCGTTCCGATGTCATCGTGACAATCGCCGGCTCCTGGCGGTCCGGCCAGTCGTCTGCGATGCCCTTTGCCGCCAGTCCGCCACAGAGTTCCACCAGCATCTTGGCAGCGCGGCGAAGCCCGACGGGCGGCAGTGTTATCGGCAGGTTGCGTTCAAAGCGTTGAGAGGCCTCGGTTCCGCGCTTGCCGCCCACCTCGATCCGGCGACGCTGGACTGTGCGGCGCGTGCTCGCAAAGGCGAATGACGCGGACTCCAAAATGATGTCCGTGGTGGAATCCGAGACCTCCGAGTTGCCGCCGCCCATGATGCCGCCAAGACCCACGGGTCCGTTCTCATCCGCAATCACAAGATCTTCGGTCGAGAGCGAGTGCGTGCGACCATCCAGCGTGGTGAGCGGCTCCTCCGGTGTTGCGCGGCGGACGATTAGCTTGCCGCCTGCGATAGTATCCCGATCAAATGCGTGCAGCGGCTGCCCGACCTCCAACATGACGTAGTTCGTGATGTCCACCACGTTGGAGATTGGACGCACTCCGGCGGACTTCAACCGCAACTGCATCCAACCGGGCGCGGGGCCGACTGTTACGCCGGTGATTAAGGCGGACGTATAGCGCGGCGCGAACTCCGGGGCGCGCAGGTCAACCAAGTCTTTCGTCGTTATTGGGTCTCCGTCCTCCGCGTACTCCAGCGACGGCACACGTACCGGGTTGCCTGTCAGGGCCCCAACCTCCCACGCCACGCCGAGCATGGACAGGCAGTCAGGCCGGTTGGCCGTAACTTCAACGTCGAGAATAACGTCACCCAGGTAGTCTTCCAGCGGCATGCCCGGAACAGCATCGTCCGGCAAGACGAGAATGCCTTCGTGGTCGTCGCCAAGCCCAAGCTCACGCTCGGAGCAAATCATGCCCTCCGAGACGACGCCACGGATGCGCGCCGCCTTGAGCGTCTCCTGGTTGCCTGTCTGCGGATTCGTAAGTGTCGCCCCGACTCTGGCCAGTACGATCTTTTGGCCACCCTCGACATTCGGAGCGCCGCAGATCACTTCCAATTGCTCGGAACCGGTATCGACAGTGGCCAGCTTAAGGCGGTCCGCGTTGGGGTGTGGTCTAAGCCGCTCAACGTGGCCGACCAGAACGTTGTCCCAATCCCCGCCAACGCGCTCGATTGCGCCGACCTCAAGACCGGCCATGGTCAGCCGATGCGCCAGATCTTCAGGCGTCAGATCAAAATCGACGTATTCTCGCAGCCACTTGAGTGACACGCGCATCGCGTTGTCTTACTCCGTTCGATCAGTTTCCGTATCTGGTGACCCACCTTCGCCGCCCGCATCCTCTGGCTGTTCGTCACCGCTATCGTGTCCCTGGCTTGCGATAGTTTCCGCAGTCGCAAGGTCACTCGATTCCGCGACCATATGCCTCATCGTAATCCGAAAGCGTGGTTGCTTGTGAGACGTTGACCGTACAAGGTACACATTCCAGCACGCATGGCAATGGAAACGATGCGGTACGAGGTTCGACGGCAACTGGCTATAGCCCTCGTAGTACACGAGGGCATTGCAGCTCGGGCAATTCTGCTGGGTGGGTATGGGAGCGCCGGGCGTCGTCATTCGGCTTGCGCGCCCCCCACCGGGCGATTATTCGTAGCGTAGATGTGCAACCGTAGCCTTCTCTATATCCTGGACCTCTCTCACGACAGCCATGCCCTCGGCAACAGACATCGGGCCGAGCATCTCACGCTGCGCATCACGCATCCTATCAGCTAATTCCATGTAGATGACCTGCCGGTCGTCCACGGTCGACCTTTCTGCCGCAAAACCGAGGCAGCCCAGGAGCGTGCCTACCTCTTCTGGTGTCAGTGTCATGGTTAGCGTCACCGCGGCCTTCTCTGCCCGTTCAGTCATCTCATCCTCCTTCTGGATGTCGGAGCCCTTTGCTCCTTCCCTCGCGCTATTCCCACCGAGCTAGAACTGCTCAAGAAAATTCAAATCGTTGGCATAGAAATGCCGGATGTCATCAATGCCGTGACGCAGCATCGCAATACGCTCCGGCCCCATGCCGAATGCGAAACCTGTGTATTCGTCAGGGTCGTAGCCGACGCGCCTCAAGACCTCGGGATGCACCATTCCGGCGCCCATGATCTCCAGCCAACCGGTTTGGCTGCAGACACGGCAACCCTCCTGTTCTCGGCACGCGAAGCAGTCAATAGCCATGTCCACGCCCGGCTCCACGAACGGAAAAAAGTCGCAGCGGAAGCGGACCTGGCGGTCGGGGCCAAACATACGGCGTGCAAAGGCGTACAACGTCCCTTTGAGGTCGGCGAAGGTGATGCCGCGATCAACTGCAAGACCTTCAACCTGGAAGAAGACCGATTCATGCGAAGCGTCCGTCGCCTCATGTCGGAACACGCGTCCCGGGATGAGAACGCGGATGGGAGGCTGCTGCGCCTCCATGATTCGTACCTGCATGGGCGATGTATGTGTGCGCAGCAGCAGGGGTCGCTTGCCGTCATCATCCTCGATGTCCAACCACAGCGTGTCCCACTGATCACGGGCCGGATGGTCTGCCGGGATGTTCAGCGCCTCAAAGTTGTAGTAGTCCCATTCCACCTCGGGGCCCTCGACAACTCGGAATCCCATCGGTCTGAAAGCGTCGATGATCTCCCGCATCGTCTGTGTCGTGGGATGCAACCCCCCGGAAGGGACACCGCGTCCGGGCAGCGTCACATCAATCGCTTCCGCGGACAGCCTCTGTGCCACATTCGCGTGTTCAAGGACGGAGCGTCGCTCCTCGTAGGCATTCTCAAGAGCAGACCGCACTCGATTGGCGAGCTGGCCGGCCTCACGCCGATCCTCAATGGGGAGTGTCGGTAGCTGCTCCAGTAACTTGGGGAGGCGACCCTGTCGACGACCCTGCCATGTCACGCGCCATTGCTCCAACGCATCCCTGTCCGAGATGCGCTCAAGCTCAGCGAGCGCGCTGATTTCAACGTCCGTTAGTTCGTCAGTGAGTGTGGACATGTTCCCCGCGCTTTTGTGACTGTCCGTACTCGATAACCACAATGAAAAACGTCCGTCTCCTGACGGACAACAGCGGGGATTATACCGTCTTTCCTATTGAAAGGTCAATCTGGATTGCGTGCCGGCATGTAAGCAGTGCACGTCAGGAGCGGCTTACCCGCCCGCCACCTGGGGGCCCGTCGGGCGGCTGAGGTTCCTAATGTGCAGCTCCGTCATGCGGGCCTCTGTCCGGATGTAAATTTCGAATTCTTCCGGCGTCATGCCGGAGTGGCGAATGAGAGCTTTGTGCGCGCCGCGCTTGATCATCTCCGAGCCGGGCTCCCCCGGCACAGTAAGGACGGGCGGACGTTCGTCCTCAAACGCGCTCTGACGCTGGTCGCCAATAGCAACCTGGACTTCGACCGTCTCACACGTGAGCGACAGATTGTCGTCGGCGCGAGCGGCGAGGATTTCATACAGCTCATCACCCAGATAGTCGACGGAATCCGCCGGTGGGGCCATATCGTCCTCCGCCCACGCCGAAAGCGACTGCTGAATGGCGGCTGCTATGGCATCAAGAGCCTCGTCTCGGCTTTCACCCTGTGCCACGCAGCCCGGCAACGCCGGACAATGCACTGAATACCCACCCTCAGGTTCGGGCTCCAGGATGACGGTGTAGGTCGCGTCGGACATAGTCGTTTCATTGTATCCCGCCAATTGAGACTGGACACCGCGCTTTTGAGATGGGCAAGCGGCTAATCTGTGGTGTATGGAGACGAGGCCGAAAACGCCTGCGCCGCCCCTCTTGGGACGGCGCTTCTACTACGGGTGGGTGATTGTCGCGACGATGTTTATCGTCTCGGTTGCCCAGACAGCACAGTACAACCCGGCCATCAGCGTCTTCGTCAAGCCGATCACTGAAGACTTTGGGTGGAGCCGCACGACCTTCTCAACCGCCATCGGAATCGGAGGAATCGTCGGCGCCGGCCTCGCCGTTTTAATCGGGCCGATCCTGGACAGGCGCGGCCCGCGGATACCGACGCTCATCGCCTTCATGTTGCTGGGCGGAGTTGTGATGTCCTTGAGCCAGATCTCTGAAATCTGGCAGTTCTACGCCATCATCATCACGAACCGCGCCCTCAACACGGGTTTTCTATCCATCGTGGCAGGTGTCGTGGTGGCCAAGTGGTTCATTCGACGGCGCGGTCGGGCCATGTCGTTCTCCATTACAGGCATCCGCTTTGGACAGGCGCTCTTCCCGCCCTATGCGACATTTTTCGTATTGCGTTCGGGCTGGCAGAGCGCGGCAATCGCACTTGGAGGGTTGGTGTGGGTGATGACCCTCGTGCCAGTCGCGCTGTTCCTCCGGCGGCAGCCCGAGGACATGGGGTTGCGTCCGGACGGCGACAGTCCCACAGATGAGGACTCTGACGGTCTTGAGTCGCCGCAGTCGTATGCCGCCAGCGAAGAGGCATCGTTCACGCTGGCGCAAGCGCTGCGCACGCGCGCCTTTTACCTGATCCTCTTTGCCACCAGCGCCCTCGCGTTCAACATCGGCGGCATCAACTTCAATCTCTTTCCATACATGACCGACCAGGGAATGTCAGAAGCGCAAGCCGCGATGATTCTGACTGTGTGGTCGCTCATAGGTGCGACAGGGTCGTTAATCGTCGGGTTTGTGGCCGAGCGCATGCACGTGCGGTTCGTGATGGCGCTGGCCTTCTCGTTCGCGACGGCCGGCGTCGGGCTGCTCATCATCACAGATGACGTGCCAACGGCGCTGGTGTTTTCGCTCGTGCACGGCTTGTCGTTCGGCTCGCTGCCGATGCTGATGAACCTGGTTTGGGCGGATTACTACGGCAGGCGGCATCAGGGGGCGATTCGCGGCTTCACCACCCCGTTCCAGGTCATCGTGCAGGCCGGCGGCCCCATCATCGGCACGCTCTCCTACGACCTGATTGATACATACCTGCCGGCGTTCATTCTCTTCGCCGCGCTCTATGTTCTCAGCGCTCTCGCGATGCTCCTGGCGAGGCCCGTCTCGCTATCCGAGCTCGTAGCTCGTTGAAGGCCGCAGACAATAGAGAGGCGGATTTCATCCCTATTCCAGCCTGCCCTCCAGCGCGCAGCCGGTGTCATACTCGTAGCCCGCAAACCAAAAGGGATTGCACCACTGTTCGAATGGGGCAATCCGTCCGCCGGTGATTGTCACCTCATAGCTGCCGTCCGTATTGCGCGAGACGGCGACTCGCACGCCACCCCCGATGTCCCGCGTCTCGCCGTCCGGAACCACAGAGTAGTCGTCCCTCCCCCACCCTACGTCGGTCTCGAAATCGGGGTTGCGTTGGTCATAGAGGGCAGGGCCAAGCCGGGCTTGGGAGCCTGTGCCGGTAGATTGGTCGTAACGACTGATGAAGACGCCCTGGTAACGCAGCGGTCGACGCTGCCCGGGCGCCGACGGATCAAACACCTGGGGGTATTCCTCAATATGGGCGGGACTACGTTCTTCCAATACTTCAAGTGTTGTAAAGGCATAGGGGCGGCCGGATGAGACAACAAGGAATTGATGCCCACCCTGACGAGGCGGTTGCAGTGTATACCTGCCTTCCTCAGTAATGTGCAACGCGACTTCTTCTGCATCAATCCATCCTGCGGCATATCGGTTAATCGCTAGCGTGGACGGCATATCCGGATGCCAACCCAACACAGGAGTTAGGCTAAGACTGGACATCATATCGAATATATTGCTATAGGGATTAGGAACATCAAGTGCAGAGTCGGCGCCTCCTGGACGCCATAGAACCTCTGTATATGAATGTGGCCAAAACATCCAGCCATGGCCGATCTCATGAACAATCGTCTCCATGTTGGCCTGACGCAGGTTAACCAGGCCGAATTGCGCGCTTCCGTTCCACGCAAACCCTCCAGTGTCCTCGGTGACGTCGGTAAGCAGAATACGATTTAATCCGCCGAGAGCCTCGGAATTGCACTGTCCACTTTCCTTCTGTTCGCCGCGACAGTCCTGCGCGCCAATGACGTACATATGTTGGGAAAGCACATCGTCGGGAGAAGCCTCGCCTTCCAGGGTGAATTCAACGCCCGCGCGGAATCGCATGTTAAGTTTGCCATCCGAGATCCTTGCGTAGTAGGGACTGACATGCGCATTAAAAAGCGCTACGGCTTCTTCCATGCTCATTGACTCTCGTTCGCCATCGTCCTGAAACCATCCGGTCGCATTCGGCGGCACCCGCACAATGTCGATGTCAATGTCCAGATTGCCCAGCGAGTAGTAGGTGGGATCCTTGGGCGAGTCAAGGTGGGTAGCGTCAGAGTATTTCTTCGTGAGAGTACATCCGTAAAAGCCCATGCCTCCGTACCGCAGGTAGCTGCCATTTCCGTAATAACGAATGAGCGACAAGGGGTCGGAGCCGCCAAGATCCGCCATTCCCGCTGCTATCCACGGCGACGCCTCCTTCGGGGGTGTGTGGCACGAATATGGCTCTGAATCCCTCCACCATGGCTGCGGTTCCAAGGAGGTGTTCCATTCCGCCCACTCTGCAGAGGGGTTCCTTAGCGGCGATGTGTCGCCATTCGTCTCCACAAGTTCAACCTGGTCATCGGGCCGCGCTGTGGGCGAGAGGGCAGTCGCTGTCGAAGTTGGCGCAATCACACTTTCCGTAGGCGTCTGCGTTGGACTGATTTCGTCTCCACAAGCGCCAATCAAGAGCACCAGAAGCGCAACAATCAGAGCCGAACACTTACCTAAGGCCTCGGGACAACGTCGGGAGGCAGTGGACAGGAGAACTGATTGGGGGGTCATGGTGGTGGTTAACCATTCTCCACTCGGACCGGGTTTTGTCCCAGTATACGGATTTTTTGTTCAGATCACTGCCTTGCACCTTGCTTAGAAATAGTCCACAATTCTACTCTTTAAGCAATCACAGACATGTCGGAGCACCTTGGCGCGTTCCGGCCAATCACATGAAGAGTCGGAGAGATGACGACAAACGAAAATGATCGGTTCACCCTGCTACCCCGGTCCGTGAGGCCGTCGCACTACAAGCTGGAACTCACGCCGGACCTTGGAAAAGCTACGTTCACGGGTTCGGTGGCCATTGACGTTCTTGTGACGGAAATCACGAATGTGGTTGTCCTAAACGCCATTGAGCTCGAATTAGGCTCTGCAACGTTCACGCCGCGTGGCGGCGAAACCTCGGCATCGACGGGGATAACGTACAACGAGGACGAGGAGACTGCCTCGATCAGTTTTGGCGAGCCGCTGCCTGTTGGATCGGGGACCCTTGAGATTTCATTCACCGGGATACTGAACGATCAGCTGCACGGCTTCTACCTGAGCACGTTCCGGGACAAGAATGGGGTTGAGCGGCGGATGGCGGCGACACAGTTCGAGGCCTCTGACGCGCGCCGGTGTTTCCCCTGCTGGGACGAGCCGGCAATCAAGGCAACGTTCCAGGTTGATTTGATCATTCCCGAAGGATTCTCGGCGATTTCCAACACGCTGGAGTCCGCGCCTGAGCCTGAGGGCCCCGGCACGCAGCGCGTCAGTTTCCCCACTACGCCAATCATGTCCACGTATCTGCTCGCCTTTATCGTCGGTGAAATGGAGTCCATCGAGGCGCGGTCGGCCAACGGCACGCTAAACCGCGTGTGGGCAACGATTGGGCAGGTTGAGCTTGGAGAGTTCGCGCTGGAAACGTCCGTCCGCCTGCTGGACTACTACAACAATTACTTCGGCGTTGATTACCCCTTGAGCAAGCTGGACCACATTGCGCTGCCGGACTTCGCGGCGGGGGCAATGGAGAACTGGGGCGCGGTGACGTACCGCGAAGTGGCGCTGCTCTTCGACCCGGCAAGCTCCTCACCCGGAACACGCCAACGCATCGTGGAAATCGTCGCGCATGAGATGGCGCACATGTGGTTCGGCGATCTCGTGACCATGGCATGGTGGAACGATCTGTGGCTCAACGAGAGTTTCGCATCATGGATGGCGGCCAAGGCGGCGGACACCCTCTTCCCGGACTGGGCGATCTGGACGCAGTTCATCGCCACAGACGTCGCGCCCGGCATGGGCCTCGACGGACTCGAGAACTCCCACCCAATCGAGTCCGAGGTACGGAATCCCAACGAAGTCAGCCAGCTCTTTGATGCCATCAGCTATGAAAAAGGCGCGTCCATCCTTCGCATGTTGGAGCAACACATCGGCCCGGACGCCTTCCGCAGCGGCCTGAACAACTACATGCGCGAGTTCGCGTACTCCAACGCGGAAGGGGCAGACCTGTGGCGCGCGATGGGGGACGCTGCACGGCAGGACATCCCCGGCATGATGGACTCCTGGGTCAAACAAGTTGGCTATCCCGTGGTCACGGCGGAAACGACACGCGGAGACTCCGGCGCGAGTGTTTCGCTCACACAGAGGCGTTTTCTGTACTCGGGGCCGAACGACGATGAGACTCTCTGGCACGTGCCGGTGCGGATTACGACGCAGGGCAGCGCTGATGAGGCGCGTGCGCTGTTCACAGGCCGCACAGAGACCATCGATGTTCCCTCTGCGTCCGGCGACGGATGGATCAAGGTCAACGCGGGCGGCACCGGATTCTATCGTGTTGGCTACCAACAGGATGAGCTTGATCGGCTAATCGCTGCCGTGCGGACGGGAGAACTGTCCGCGCCGGATCGCTTGACACTGTTGGAGGACACGTATGCGCTGGCCCGCGCCCGGCATATCCCGGCACGCAACTACCTTGAGCTCGCACAGGCCTACACGGACGACGAAGACTACACCATCTGGGCGGCGATGGCATCCCAGCTCGGCGCCATCGAGGCGCTGTCTCGCAATGAGCCCTATCTCGAACGCTACCAGGAGTTTGCCCGAGGGCTGACCCAGACCATCGCCGGCAAGGTCGGCTGGGAGCAGCCGGAGAACGAGGCTCACTTGCGAACGCTGCTGCGGGCGGTAGCCCTGAGCGCGGCAGGAGGCTTCGGCGACGAGGCTGTGCTGTCGGAGGCCGCGGCACGATTCGCACGCTTCCTTGAGGATGAGTCATCGCTACGGCCCGACCTGCGCGCCCTCGTCTACAACCTGGCTGCGGACCAAGGCAACGACGAGACCTTCGAGACCATGAAGCGGCTGGAGCGCGAGTTCGATCTGCAGGAGGAGAAGGTCCGGATGCAGATGGCACTCACGCAGTTCAGTCAGCCGGAGCTCTTGCAGCGGGCGCTGGACATGTCCGTCGACCAGGACCAGATACGTGTGCAGGACGCGCCGCGCATCCTCATGGGGGTGGGCGGCAATCTCCGCGGTCTGAGCCTCACGTGGGAGTTCATGAAGAGCAACTGGCCGGAACTCGAGCGTCGCTACGCAGGTGGAGGGTTCGCCATCATGCGGCTCGTGTCTATCACTGGCGGTTTCGCGACCGAGGAGGCCGCGCAGGACGTGCGCTCGTTCTTCGAGGAGCACCCAACGCCGGCTGCGACGAGAGCCATTCAGCAGTCCTTGGAGCGAATCGAACTCAATCGCCTCTGGCTGGAGCGGAACCGGAACGAATTGGCTGAGTGGCTGACGTAGGGGAAGTAAATCCCCTCACCCTGCCCTTTCTCAAGGGAGAGGGGGGTAGGGGATAAGGCGTTAGGTGGTGCGTGCGGTCGTGAGCGCGAACGGCCGCCCCCCGTCTGCGGACAGTACACGCCAGAGGAACCACAGGGTCAGGACGGTGTCGACGAGAATCCCCAACGCAAACAGAACCATGATTCCCGTGTAGGTCACATCCCAAATGCTCGTCACGTATAACAGGAACGCAATCACATAGACTGTGCCATTCGTAAGGATTGACTGGTAGGCCATGTATTGGGTTTTGCCCAAGCCGTAAAACACGGCGTCGGTCACGGTGTTGAAGCAGAACAAGATGTACGGCACAAACAGGATTGCGAACGCGGTGAGCGCGGCCTGAACGATATCCGTATCATCGGACAGCGCATTGGCAAACGTGGAGAGCCACGGTGTCAGCGCGATCCACACGAGCATCATGGCGCCAGTTATCAGCATTGATGATCGCCAGATGACACGCACACGCTCCGTGTCGGCTGAGTCTTGGGCGACGAGGGCCTTGGAGGAGTCGGCAAACGCAAGGATGGGCACCAGCATAAAGCTCCACAGTATCTGGATTGCCACGTAGTAGCCGCTGATCTCTGTTGTGCCAATCGTGTTGACCAGCCGAATAATCATGATGAAATAGGCAGCGTTTCTGATTGCGCTGTCCACGCCGCTGCCCAAACCGACGCGGAGATAGACTCTCATGTCAGCGAAGGATGGAAGAGTGGTCAGGTAGCCTCTCGGCATCCGGCGCGAGCCAAGCAGGAGGCCCACGCCGACGGCGAAGAGGATTGCGCTAGATAGGAGAGTTGACCAGCCAACTCCAACAACACCGGCATTGAGCGAGAAGTTATGCCCTCCAAAGAGCAGGCTGTCCAGGATAAATAGGAGTAAGACATTGAGAATCGCTAACACAAACACCACGCGGCGCATTCCCAATGCCTGGAAAAGTACGACTATGGCGGCGGATAGTAGGGTGAACGGGATGCTGAAGACATTTATGGCCAAGAACGCACTCGTTTGAGTCCGAATCTCCTCCGGCGTGCCAATAAGTTCTACAAATGCGCCGCGGAACAGGAAAACGACGACAGCGAACAAGAACGACGCGCCGAAGATGAAGGACATGACGCTCTTGGCGCGATCAAGTTGTATGGCAGAACCGGATCGGACCTGAGAACCCAGGAAAAAGAAGACAGCCAAAACCGTCGCTTCCTGGAACACTTCAACGATGAGTCCGACGAATTGCCACTGGGCAACAATGGCCAAACTGCCGGTGTCAGGTATCTCGTTTCCAATCAGGCTCACTCGGTACAGGTTGTAGAGGTTAGGGAGGGACAGGAATAGCAGGATTGCCGCAAAAAGGCGGTAATCCCATTGGCGTACGTGGTAGGTGAGAGTTTGGAGCACTTGTCTGGATGGTGGTTTGCTCTGCCAAATCCATTGTGGATTAGTTAGCCAGGGGGCGCAATCGGGGTGTCAGATTCTTCGCTGCGCTCAGAATGACGGGAACACTGGATTCCCGCTTTCGCGGGAATGACGAATAGCTGGAGTTAGTAGGCGTACAGGCTGAGACGACCCTTGGTCAGAACGTCGCCGACATGCTCCTTGATGGTCTGCAACATTGAAAAGTCGTCTTCGCCAACGAAAGTGACTGCCTTGCCGGCGTTGCCGATACGGCCCGTGCGGCCGATGCGGTGGATGTATTCCTCAAGATTGCCGGGCATGTCGTAGTTGATGACGTGGGAGATTTCCGGGATATCCAGACCGCGCGACGCAACATTCGTAGCCACCAGCACCTTGAGATCGCCGGAGCGGAACGCGCGCATCACCGCCTCGCGTTGGTTCTGCCTCATGCCGCCATGGATCGGTTCCACGCGAATCCTGGCGCGCTGGAGGCGCCGGGCTAGCCTGTCCACGCCAACCTGCGTGCGGCAGAAAATAAGGACCTTTTCACCCTCAAGTTCCGTTTGCAGCACCTCTTCAAGGCCGGCCATCTTGTCCTGCGATGCAACCTCGTAATAGACCTGCTCAATCGTGTCGGCGGCCTCCGACTCCTCGCCAATGCCGATGTGGACTGGGTCGCGGAGGAATCTCTCGATCATGCGTCGGATGAAGAACGGCACGGTGGCGGAGAACAGAGCTGTCTGGCGGGCGCGCGGCGTGGCACGGAGAATGCGGATCATATCCTCGGCAAAGCCGATGTCCAGCATCTGGTCGGCCTCATCAAGCACGGCGATTCGGACGCTGTTCAGCTTGAGCGTTCCGCGTTGCATATGATCCTGAACGCGGCCCGGCGTGCCAACGATGATCTGCGGGGTTTCCCGCAGTGCCCTCAACTGTAGGTCTATCTTCTGGCCACCATAGAGCGTGACGACCTTGATTCCGCGGTGCTTTGCCAATCGGCGCAGTTCACCCGTCACTTGCACTGCCAGTTCCCGTGTTGGGGCGAGAACGATACCCTGTACCTCTCGGCGTGTTGGGTCAAGCAACTCAATCATCGGGATGCCGAAGGCGGTGGTTTTACCGGTACCTGTCTGAGCGCGACCGACAACGTCCCGCCCTTCAAACATGACGGGAATGGCCTCTACCTGAATGGGCGTGGGTTCCTCGTAACCCATCTCATCGAGCGCTCGTCGAATCGGTGCAGATACGGAGACCGTGCCGAATGTCTTGTCGCGCTCGAACGGTCCCGCCTGCACCTCAATGCGCGGGGCGGCCTTGCGTTTGCGGTTGCGTGGCTCACTTGTGCCGTTTGTCGACGCCTGATTCGGGCGTCCGTTCTCAGAAACCGGCTTGCCCTTGCGTCGGCGTCGGGGCCGCTTGCGAGTCGATTGATCGGTAGAGCGATCGATCGTCCGTGTTTCCGGTAGTGAAGGGGAAACGATGGGAGAGTCAGGTCGTGATGGAGGGGGAAGGGTGACAGTGGATGCCGT
>VXMO01000009.1:30174-35123 GCA_009841045.1 Dehalococcoidia bacterium | reverse complement strand
GTGGTATTGTGCGCGCCGCGAACGCCGGAGACGGTGGGGATGATTGGGGCGTCCGAATTTAGCTCGATGAAAGAGGGGGCGCGGTTCATCAACGTGGCGCGGGGCGACCTTGTGGACGAGGGGGCACTGATTGCGGCATTGGAGTCGGGGCGTGTTGGCGGGGCGTATTTGGACGTGTTCGCGACGGAACCTCTGCCGGATGAGAGTCCGCTGTGGGACATGGAGAACGTGCTGATCACCGGGCATTCGGGGGCGGGGTCGGCGGATCGGGATGAGCGGGTTGTGGAGATCTTTTTGGAGAACCTTAGGCAGTATGTGGGCGGCAGGCCGCTTGTGAATGTGTATGACCATGAGCGGGGTTACTAAACGGTTCGGGAGGCGTATTCTGCTAGACTATGGCGCGGCTTATGTAATGGAAATGAACAACTAGCAACAGGATAGCTTTCAATGACCAGCCAGGATGTTTTTTCGGAGCGGCGAACACTGGAGACAACTTCAGGGTCTGTGACGTATTACGACGTCAATTCGCTGGAGGAGCAGGGCGTCGGGCAGGTGTCACGGCTGCCGTTCTCGATCAAGGTGATGCTGGAGAGCCTGCTGCGGAACGTGAACGGGTACGACGTGCTTGAGGATGACGTTCGCGCGCTGGCGGGTTGGCAGGCGGAGCCTGGGGAGATAACGGTGCCGCTCAAGCTGGCTCGTGTGATTCTGCAGGATTTCACAGGCGTGCCGGCGGTGGTTGATCTTGCGGCGCTGCGGAGCGCGATGGCGCGGGCAGGGGCTGATCCGTCCGTCATCAATCCCGTTGTGCCGGTTGATCTGGTTATCGATCACTCGGTGCAGGTGGACTTCTTTGGCACGGCGTATGCGCTTTCAGGGAACGTCGAGAAGGAGTACGAGCGGAACGGGGAGCGGTACAAGCTGCTGAAGTGGGCGCAGGGGTCGATTGATAATTTCCGCGTCGTGCCGCCGGGGGCGGGCATCGTCCACCAGGTGAACCTTGAATACCTTGGCAGCGTGGTGATGACGAAGGAGGAAGACGGGGAGCGCGTGGCGTTCCCGGACTCGCTGGTGGGGACGGATTCCCACACGACGATGATCAACGGGCTTGGAGTGCTGGGATGGGGTGTTGGGGGCATCGAGGCTGAGGCCGTGATGCTTGATCAGCCGTATTACATGCTTGCGCCGCGCGTGGTGGGGTTCAAGCTGTCCGGGAGCCTGCCGGAAGGGGCGACGGCAACGGACCTTGTGCTGACCGTGACCGAGATGCTACGGGCGCACGGGGTTGTGGGGGACTTTGTTGAGTTCTATGGGTCGGGTCTGACGGGGCTGCCGGTGGCAGACCGCGCGACCATCGCGAACATGTCGCCGGAATACGGCGCGACGATGGGTTATTTTCCGATTGACGATGAGACGCTGGCGTACCTGAGGCTTTCGGGCAGGAGCCCGGCGCTTATCGATCTGGTTGAGAAATACGCCAAGGCGCAGGGGCTGTTCAGGACGGACGACACCCCTGATCCGGTCTATTCGGACACGCTGGAGCTTGATTTGAGCACTGTCGTGCCATCACTGGCGGGGCCGAAACGCCCGCAGGACCGCGTTGAGCTTGGGAGTGTGAAGTCGAGTTTCCAGGAGCACTTGACGCTATCTCCTGCAGAGCGGGGTTTCGGGTTGAGCGGCGAGGAGGCCGAGAAGACGGCGGTTGTGGGGCACGGTGTGGAGGCATTCCAGCTGCAGCACGGCTCTGTGGTCATCGCGGCAATCACGTCCTGCACGAACACGTCCAACCCATCGGTGATGATCGGGGCGGGGCTGCTGGCCAAGAACGCAGTGACGGCTGGAATCACGACCAAGCCGTGGGTCAAGACGTCGATGGCGCCGGGGTCGAAGGTTGTGACTGACTATCTTGAGGCGGCGGGGCTGGTGCCGTTCATGGAGGCTCAGCGATTCCACACTGTGGGCTTCGGCTGCACAACGTGCATCGGCAACTCGGGGCCGCTGCCGGAGGATATTGCGAATGCCATTGAGGACAGCGACCTTGTGGCGGCTGCCGTGCTGTCCGGCAATCGGAACTTTGAGGGCAGGGTGAATCCGCACGTCAAAGCGAATTATCTTGCGTCGCCGATGCTGGTGGTGGCGTATGCGCTGGCCGGGCGGATGGACATCGATTTCACGTCTGAGTCGCTGGGAACGGACCCGAACGGGCGCGACGTGTTCCTGCGCGACATCTGGCCGTCGCAGCACGACATTCAGCAGGCTATCTCGAATAACGTTAGCCCGGACATGTTTGAGCAGCAGTACAGGGCGATCTTCGACGGTGACGATCAGTGGGGCGAATTGGAAGCTCCGAGCGGAGAGCTTTACGAATGGGAGCTGGATTCGACCTATCTGCAGGAGCCGCCGTTCTTCAAGGATTTCCCGCTTGATCCGCCGCCCCTGCCCGTTATCAAGGATGGGCGTGTGCTCGCGGTGCTTGGAGACTCCGTCACGACGGATCACATTTCGCCGGCGGGTAACATCGCGGCGCGCAGTCCGGCAGGGCAATTCCTGCAGGGGCGGGACGTGCTGCAGGCGGACTTCAACTCATACGGCTCGCGGCGCGGCAATCATGAAATCCTGATGCGCGGCACGTTCGCCAACATCCGCATCAAGAACCAGATGCTGGACGGCGTGGAGGGTGGGTTCACCTTGAAACTGCCCGAGGAAGAGCAGATGCCCATCTATGATGCGGCCATGCGCTACCAGCAAGAAGGCGTGCCGACGGTCATCTTCGGCGGCAAGGAGTACGGTTCCGGCTCAAGTCGTGATTGGGCGGCAAAGGGGCCGTACTTGCTTGGCGTGCGGGCCGCGATTGCGGAGTCGTTTGAGCGTATTCACCGTTCCAATCTTGTGGGGATGGGCGTGTTGCCTTTGCAATTCCATGAGGGTGAGAATGCGGCGACCTACGGCATCACGGGCCGCGAGACGGTGACGATCGGCAGCCTTGATGACGGCATCGAGCCCGGACAGGATATTGACGTTACCGTGCGTCGCGAGGACGGGTCAGAGACCACGTTCGCGGCGACGGTTCGAATCGATACGCAAGTTGAAGCCGACTACTACCGGAATGGCGGGATCCTGCACAGCGTTTTGCGGAAGCTGCTGAACGAGGCGCGAAGCTAAATGCCGATGTATAGACGCCTAAGTCTCGAGAAGAGTGATAGTGAGAGTGTAGCTGCCGGTGCCAGTTGCCGATTCCTGACCGGCCCCGACCACGATGTGGAGGTTTCCTAGTTCAGCTGCTGTCCAAATGATGAGGGGCCGCGAGGGTGCAAAGCCGTCGTCTTTCGCCAGCCACCGACCGTCATCCCCCCGGAGTTCCAGGTAGGAATCATCCAAGCTGCCGGGGGCGGCACTTATCTGATAGAAGTTGCCTTCTCCTGCCCCCGCTGTGAAGACAAAAAAGTCTATATCGCCTTCGTATTCCAAGGTCCCGACGGCAGTCTCTCCTAATGCTATGGTTGTGGCACTTTCCAAGAAGTTGGCGTGGTCATCAGCGGTGGTGGACAGGGTCACAGTCAGTGTGTAGCTACCGGGGAGGTTTGGCGAACTCCAATAGGCCCCGACCACCACGTAGAACTCTGCTGATTCCGGAGCTTGCCACACAATACTAGGGGAGGCTTGAGAGTCTCTGAGGTCGTAGTCCTCCGCCAGAGTCCAGACATCATCAATGTCTCGGAGTTCAAGGTAGGAGTCATGCAGGGTGTCGAGGGCAACGTCTATTTGATAGAGTACGCCCTCTTCGGCAGTGAACCGGAAGTAATCCACATCACCTTCGTACTCCAGTGCCCCAGCGGCAATAGCTCCCACTGCTATGGCCGTGGCACCTACTGTGTCGTTGGTGTGGTCGTCTTTGATGTCGGAAAAGGCGAGGGCTAGCGTGTAGGAACCGGTAGCAGATTCTGAATACGAATTAGGGCCGCTAACGACGACGTAGACGTCTCCTGATTCCAAGGCTTCCCAGATTATGCGTGAGGCCAAGGTTCCCCCAAAATTATTGTTATACCTCAGACGCCGGTTGTCATTGTCCCGGAGTTCTAGGTAAGAGGAATGCAGGGTACCGAGGACGACATCTATCTGATAGACCATGCCCTTTTCGGCCGTGAAGCTGAAGTAATCGATGTCGTTCACGTACCAAAGGTTCCCGGCGACGGCCTCTCCTACAGCTATTGACGTGGCATTCCTCGTGTCACTGTCTTCGTCGTCGACGATGGTGGAAAGGGCTACCGTAAGCGTATAGTTGCCAGTACCGATTGACGACTGCCACGAACTACCAACTAGAACATAAACATCACCTGATTCTCGGGCTGCCCAGGCGACACGGGGAGCCGGAAAGATGTTGTTGGTGTCCATATACCAGCCGTCATCGTTCCGGAGTTGAAGGTAAGAGTGATCCAAGGTACCGAGAGTGACAGCTACTTCATAGAGTACGCCTTCCTCCGCAGGAAAGCGGAAGAAATCCACGTCGCTTTCGTACTCTACAGCCCCGGCGACAGCCTCTCCTACTGTTATAGTCGTGGCGCTCACTGTGTTATTAGCATGGTCGTCTTCGATGTTGGAAAGGGAAACGGTCAGTGTGTAGGAGCCGGTGCCTGAAACAGAGCTCGGTGCAGCACCTACCAGGACAAAGTAGGCTCCTGGGTCCTCGGCGTACCATGTGATACCGGACGAATCCTCATTGCCATAGCCAGTTTCCAGTTCCCTATCGAGTTGACGCAATTCCACTACCGAGTAGTCTAAGGTTCCTTGGGCTACGTCTATCTGATAGAGCGTTCCGGCTTTGGCAGTGAATCGAAAGCGGTCGACGTCGCCGCCGTAATCCAGATTGCCTGCTGTTGATTTACCTACTTGTATGACGGTGGCATCCTCAATGGTGCTGCCATGGTCGTCTTCGTTGTCAGAAAAGGAGC
>VXMO01000009.1:0-30164 GCA_009841045.1 Dehalococcoidia bacterium | reverse complement strand
ACGGTGGCATCCTCAATGGTGCTGCCATGGTCGTCTTCGTTGTCAGAAAAGGAGCCGGTCTGCGCGGGACTTGAATCATCAGTGCCCGTTGTTGATTCACCTGCCTGTATAACGGTGGCATCCTCAATGGTGCTGCCATGGTCGTCTTCGTTGTCAGAAAAGGAGCCGGTCTGCGCGGGACTTGAATCATCAGAACATCCGGTGATTGTTATGACTAGGATGATTGATCCTAATCCCAACGCTGCCATCGCCATCAGTTTTGACATATTGCCCCCACTCTGGGCAAAGCACTCATGCACATACCGCCTTGCATGCCACGAGGCCGCAAGTCCGATAATGCCAGTGTAATGAGCAAGTAGGGTGGGTGAGGGCTTCTACTCCATCTTGGTGAAGACGACGCAGGCGTTTTGGCCGCCGAAGCCGAAGCTGTTGGAGAGTGCGACTCGAACGTCTGCGTCTCGCGCCTCGTTGGGGACGTAGTCGAGATCGCAGGCCGGGTCGGGAGTGCTCAGGTTGATGGTCGGGTGGAGCGTTCCCGTTTGGATGGACTTGACGACGGCGATGGCCTCCACGCCGCCCGCCGCGCCGAGGGCGTGGCCGATCATGGACTTGGTGGAGCTGACCGGGATCTGGTAGGCGCGGTCGCCGAAGACGGCCTTGATGGCCGTTGTCTCCGCAGCGTCACCCAAGGGTGTGGACGTGCCGTGGGCATTGATGTAGCTGACCTCCGATGGGTCGATACCTGCGTTGTCGAGCGCCCACCGCATGGTGCGGGCAGCGCCCGCTCCGTCGTCTCGCGGCTGGACGAAGTCGAACGCGTCATTGGACGCTCCGTATCCTGCGACCTCGGCGTAAATGGTCGCGCCACGCTCCTGGGCGTGCGACAGAGACTCCAGCACGAGGATGCCGGCGGCTTCCGTTGGCACAAAGCCGTCGCGGTCCGTGTCGAAGGGGCGGGATGCGCCGTGGGGATCGTCCTTGCGCTGGGAGAGGGCCCGCATGGCGCAGAACGCGGCGAGACCCTGGGCGCAGATGGAGGACTCGGAGCCGCCGGAGATGATG
The DNA here is from genome assembly GCA_009841045.1 of Dehalococcoidia bacterium. Taxonomy (GTDB): domain Bacteria; phylum Chloroflexota; class Dehalococcoidia; order UBA6926; family UBA6926; genus VXMO01. The sequence goes on along the minus strand of VXMO01000009.1, from coordinate 29,102 downwards.
ACGTCCGCACGACCGGCACGGATCATGTCCGCGGCGTCGCCGATGGCCTGCGTGCCTGCTGCGCACGCGGTGATGACGGTGTTGTTGTAGCCGACGAGGCCGAGCGCCATTGCAACGTTTGCAGCCGCCATGTTGGGGAGCATCTTGGACATATAGATGGGGCTAACCTTGCTCCACCCACGCTCATAGAAGATCTTGCTCTGCTCCTCCGTGTCGGGATAGCTGCCGATGCCGTTGCCGAGAAGGACGCCGATGCGCTCCACGTCTGCGGTTTCCAGGTCGATACCGGCGTCATCAATGGCCTGTCGCGATGCCGCGACCGCAAGCTGGGAGAAGCGGGCGAGGCGTCGAACCTGCTTGGCGGGCATGTATTCACTGGCGTCGAAATCGCGCACTTCACCCGCGACGACGCAGGGGAACTCAGAGGCGTCAAAGCTCTCAATGTATTCGATTCCACTCCGGCCCTCGACAAGTCCGCTCCAATACTCATCAATCGAGTTGCCGAGCGGGGTCAGGGCGCCCATACCCGTGACGACCACTCGCTGATCCGCGGTTCGATCCTGCGCTGCCATTCCTGTTACTCCTTCCTCCGTCTCCGACCGTGGGTTTGTCGGCTCTCAGTAGGCGGATTCGTCCGGCGTGACGCCGAGCACATGCTCCCGCGCTTCAGCCACGACGAAAAGTGACCCCGTGACGAGAATGAGCGCGGAGGGGCCACCCTCCAATTTCGCCCGTTCAATGGCCGCTGCGACTGTGTTCTCAGGCCGCACGGGGACTCCCGCCTCCCATAGTGTATCTGCTATGTCATCCGGGGACATGGAGCGCGGGCTGCGGGATGTTGTCGCGAATGCGCCAGTGGCGACCGCGCCGATCTCGCGGGCAATGCCGCTTACATCCTTGTCCGATGCCGCGCCGAGCACCAACTGAACCTCACGTCCCGGAAACGTCTCGCGTATTGTCTCAGCCAATCGAGTTGCAGAGTAGGGGTTGTGCGCGCCGTCCGCCACGATCAGGGGGGATTCGCTGAGAATCTCCATGCGGCCGGGCCACGTGACGCCGCTGAAACCGGTGTAGATGTCATCGTACGGAACGGGGTAGTGGAGATCACGTAGGTGTTCCAGCATGGCCATAGCGAGGGAGGCGTTTTCAAGCTGATGCTCGCCGAGCAGGCTTGTTCGGAGTTGGTGTTCGATGGGGCGGTCGCCGATCTGCCCCCACATGGCAAAATCCTGGCCGGACAACGTGGCCATTTCGGGTCGCCAGAAGACATCGCGGCGGAGCAGAGTCAGGGGCGCGGCAAGCTCGTCGCTGCGACTGATGATGACGTCCGCGGCGTCGGATTCCTGCGGGGCAGAGACGACGGGGATGCCTGATTTGATGATGCCCGCCTTTTCGGTGGCGATTTCGCGGATTGTCGAACCGAGAAACGCCTCATGGTCGAGGCTGATGGAGGTAATGCCAGTGACGGCAGGTTCGACGACGTTGGTGGAGTCGAGGCGGCCGCCAAGTCCAACCTCGATGACCTGCATCTCGACGTTCTGCGCTCGAAAGGCAACGAACGCCATGGCTGTCAGCGCCTCAAAGGTCGTGATAGTGCCGAATGAAGCATCGGCATTGACGGCTTCGACCGCGGGTTTGACGACGCTTGCTGCGTCGACGAAATCCTGCTCGGAGCAGGGGTAGCCGTTGACGGCGATGCGCTCCCGGATGGTGTGGAGATGAGGAGAGGTAAAGAGGCCGGTGCGATAGCCGGAGTTGGTGAGAGCGGCGGCGAGGAGGGCGCACGTGCTGCCCTTGCCCTTTGTGCCCGCGACGTGGAGTGTGACTGGGCCAATGTGAGGGTTATCAAGGCGGCGCAGAAGTTCATGGACGCGGTCGAGGTTCCAGCGGCGGGTGGCGATTGGAGCGTTGGAGGTTTCGGAATCCGTTGGTTCTGAGGGTGCAACGGGGCGCTCAAAGTTGGTCATGCCGAGGAGCCACGCGACGGCCTGGGAGTAGTTCATGGATTGAGTATAGGGCGCGCCGCCGTGCAGATTCGCTCGGCTACAATGAGATGCGTACCAACACTTATGGAGTTTTACCTGCCGCTATGACGTCTGAAGCGCCGCAGTATCGAACCGGCCCGGAGTTGCGGGAATTATTCCTCAGCTTCTTTGAGTCCAAGGGGCACAGTCGCATGCCCTCGTCGTCTCTTGTGCCGCAGGATGACCCGACGCTGCTGTTCACGACGGCGGGCATGGTGCAGTTCAAGCCGTATTTCCTCGGGCAGTCAGAGCCGCCGAATGTCCGCTTGACGACTGTGCAGAAGTCGTTTCGGACGACGGACATCGGCGAAGTGGGGGACACGACACACCTGACGTTCTTCGAGATGCTGGGAAACTTCTCGTTTGGCGATTACTTCAAGCAGGGCGCGATTGAGCACGCATGGGAGCTGTGCACTGAGCACCTTGGGTTGAGCACGGATCGGCTCTGGGCGACGGTGTATACGGACGATGATGAGGCGGCGGCGTTGTGGGAGCAGACCGGGGTGCCGGCGGAGCGAATTCGGCGTTTTGGCGTGTCCGATAACTGGTGGGGACCGGCGGGCACCAGCGGGCCGTGCGGACCGTGCTCCGAGATTCACTATGATTTGACGCCTGACGTGCCGCTCGGTGAGTCCTGTGATGCGGACTGCGGCCCGAACTGCGAATGCGGCCGGTTTGTTGAGATCTGGAACCTGGTGTTCATGGAGTTTGATCAGGCTGAGGACGGCATACGGACGCCGCTCGAACAGAAAAACATCGACACGGGCATGGGGCTGGAGCGACTGGCGGCGATTATCCAGCGTGCCGAGAATATCTATTCAACGGATCTGTTTCAGCCGCTCATCGCGTCCGCAGCGTCCATTGCGGGCACTGAATATGGCAAGGATGCGGAGACTGATCGAGCACTGCGCGTGATGGCGGAACATGCGCGGTCGGGCGCGTTCCTGATCATGGACGGCGTGACGCCGGGGAATGAGGGACGCGGGTACGTGCTGCGGCGGATGCTGCGGCGGGGTATCCGGTTCGCGCAGGGTCTGGGCGTGAATGAGCCGTTCCTGGGTCGAATTGTGACGGAGGCCGTGATTCCGCTGATGGCGCCCGCGTATCCGGCGCTCAATGACGCCCTCGATCACATTGTGCAGACGGTGACGCGCGAGGAGGAGCAGTTCCAACGGACGCTTTCCGTGGGGACGGCGCTGCTCGATGAGGTGATGGCGTGGATGGAGTCGGACGGCGAGTCCGTTGTGCCGGGTGACGCGCTGTTCCGCCTGTATGACACCTATGGTTTCCCGGTGGAACTCGCGGAGGAGATTGCTCTTGACCGCCAGATGAGCGTTGACCGCGAGGGTTTTCAGCGGGAGATGGAGGCACAGCGGGAACGAGGCAGGGCGGCAACCTCGTTCGGTGGTGGAGATGGGGGTTCGGAGGCGTATCGGCTGCTTTCGAGCCTCTCGACACATTTCACCGGCTATGAGGTTGCGCGAGATGAGAGCAATGTCACCGGCCTGATTGTGGGCGGGGGTGTGACTGAGGCGGCTTCACAGAATCAGCAGGTGGAGATTGTGACGACGCGAACACCGTTCTACGCAGAGGGCGGCGGGCAGGTGGGGGACGTTGGCGTGATCCGCGGGCCTGCCGGGCTTGCGCGGATTACAGACACGCAGCGACCCGTTGGGGAGCGGCCTGATTTTGTCGTTCATATTGGCGTGGTTGAGGAGGGGACGCTCAGCGTTGGCGACGCGGTGACGCTTGAGGTTGATCCTGCGGCGCGTGGACAGGCGACACGGCATCACACGGCAACGCATCTTCTCCACGCGGCGCTGCGCTCGACATTGGGCGGGCACGTGCGGCAGGCGGGATCGTATGTCTCGCCGGATCATCTGCGATTCGACTTCTCGCACACGGCGTCCCTAAATGAACACGAGATCGCTGCGATTACACATGCGGTCAACGCGCGGGTGATTCGGAATATCGCGGTGCAATCAGAGGTGCAGCCGATCCAGGACGCGCTGGCATCCGGCGCGCTCGCGTTCTTTGGCGACCGGTACGGCAGTGAGGTGCGGACGGTTTCTATCGACGGGGAAGATGACGACGCGCCGTTCAGCCATGAGTTGTGTGGCGGCACGCACGTTCACGCGACGGGCGAGGTGGGGTTTATCTACGTTGTCGCTGAGAGTTCCATTGGCGCTGGGATGCGGCGCGTGGAGGCCGTGGCGGGTTCCAACGCGGACCAACTCCTACGTGATCGCATGTCCGTGCTTGAGCGGCTTTCACGGCAATTGACGGTGCCGGTGGATGAGATCGAGGCGCGGGTTGCAGACCAGATGGCGGAGTCGGAACGGCTGCGTCGGCGGGCTGAGGAACTTGAGCGGGAACGGGCGCGGTCGCAGATAGATTCGTTGTTACCGCAAGCGGTGCAGGTGGGTGAACCGCGGGTGACGCTGCTTGCCGCACGAGTGGAGGATATTGCGTCCGCCGATCTGCTGCGGGATGTTGCGGACAGAACGCGCGCGGCGCTTGGATCAGGAATCGTTGTGCTGGGGGCGGATGTTGGGGGGAGGCCGTCGCTGGTGTGCGCGATCAGCGCGGATATTGTTGAGCGGGGCGGCTCCTATGACGCCGGACGAATTGTGAAGGAGACGGCGGCAATCGTTGGCGGCGGGGGCGGCGGCCGCAAGGATTTTGCCAGCGCGGGCGGGCGTGACGCCTCCAAACTGGATGAGGCTATTGCAGCGGTAGCGGGAATAGTGGCGGGGTAGGGCAGTCAGGCGGGGTGGTCGAACGGGTTGAAGACCGGGACGCCGAGTTGTTGGAAGTCGCGCACGTTGCGACTGACGACGGTCAGTGAATTCACAATGGCGGTGGCGGCGATGAGGGCGTCCATGATAAGCCTGTCGGACTGCCGGTGCATCAGTTGCGCCCACACCTTGAACACGTCTGAATCCGCTGAAATGAGAATGAACGTGTCGGGTATTCCATTGAGCCAAGCCTCTATTTCCAGCGCTTTTGCGGTGTCCTGCTCCCGAGTTATTTCGATCCCTGCCTGAATCTCGCCAATTGTCACGGCGGACACATGCAAATCCTGCGGCAGGATGCTTTCCACCCAACGCACCACGGACCGATTTGGTCTTGCGTGGCGAAACTCCGAGACGACGTTTGTGTCGAGAAGGTACACCGGATGTGGCTAGGAGAACGTAGGCGGCGGACGACGCCTGTATTTTCGACGAGATGGAATGGGCAAATCAAAGCGGGGCTCCGGCGCCAAGAGCCATTCCTTTAAGTTCCTGTATTTTGGCTTCCTAACTTGCTGCTGCTCCAAGTTGAGCCACTGGTCATAAGGAACGACCACCACGGCTTCAATACCGCGCTTTGTTACGATCTGAGGACCGTTCTCAATCGTGTCTTCCACCAGCGCACTAAAGCGAGCCTTTGCTTCCTGTAGTTGCCACTTGTTCGTTTGATCACCCTCACTCATAGCCGCCTCCAGCGTTGGAGTTCTTCAACTGACTAGTTATCAGACTAGTCAGTTATGGGCGAGGTGTCAAGAGATAGCCGTGCACCCTTCGACAGGCTCAGGGTGAACGGGTGGTGTTTGGCTCAGGGCGATTAGGGGTAGAGGCAAATTAGTACGTGATGGCGGTTGTGGAGCCGCCGTCGACGGCGATGGTCTGGCCGGTTATTGCGCCGCCGGCAGGTGATGCGAGAAGCATGGCGAGGGCGCCGATGTCCTCGGGGTGAATCATCCTGCCGACTGGGATGGCCGTAGCCATGCGTGCCTCCGCCTCCTCAAACGTTCCGCCGTTGCGCTCCATCTCCGCTTCGACACGGGGGCGATTGCGTTCCGTGAGGACTGCTCCGGGATGGATGACGTTGACGGTGATGCCATGCGGGCCGAGTTCCGTGGCCATGTTCTTGCAGAGGGCAGCAAGGGCGGAGTTTCTGACGCTGGCGCTGGCAGAACCGACCTGACGTGACGACGCGCCGCCAACACCGATGATTCTTCCGTAGCGGGATGCCTTCATGTGAGGGACGACAGATTGCGCGAGACGCAGGATGCCGAGAACCTTGACGTCGATGGCGTTGCCCAAAGAAGTCACATCCAGCTCGGAGGGAGAGCCGGGGAGCGCGCCGACGACATCGACTGCTGAACTGATAACGGCGTCGATGCGACCTGCCGAATCGAGTACAGATTGGACGGCAGACGCAATAGATTCGGCGTCTGTGACGTCCATCTCCGTGATGCGGACATCCACGCCGGCGCGTGATGCAATTTCCGCTTTGGTTTGCTCAAGGCGTTCGCGTACCCTTGCGGCAATCGTCACATTCGCGCCTTCTCGCGCGAACTGCTCGGCGACAATCGAACCGATGCCGCCGCTGCCGCCGGTGACGAGGATGCTACGGCCTTTGAGGTCGAGTTCCACGCTGCTCAGTCTCGCTTGAGGTTGTCGAAGATGTTTTCGAGGTTGGCAGGGGGCGGGCCGTCGCCCTCGATGACCTCGAAGGTTACTTCGCGGACGACGTGCGCGGCAGCGTCGCAGACTGCGATGCAGACATCAGCGACGGTCTCGCGGCTGATGGAGCCGTGGATGTTATCGCCCTGACCAAGCTCAATAGACTTCGTGCCGCCTGCATCGTCCGAGAGGCCACCGGGGCGGACGATGGCGTAGGAGAGGCCGCTGCCGCGCAGGTAGTTCTCACCGAACATCTTCCAGCGAAGGACGTTCTTGAAGCGGGCGTTCAGGTCATGGTCGCCTTGCGTGACGCCGATGGAGGACACGAGGACGAATTGACGGATGTGACCGTGTTCCGCGGCGGCGTTGACGAGTGTGTGGACGCCCTGGTAGTCGACTCTTTCGGGTTCGCCGTCCGGGAACTTCGCGCCGACGGTTGAGATGACGTAGTGCGCTCCCTCCGCGGCCTCAAAGGCGGCGGCGTGATCAGCGATGTCACCGACGAAGATGCCGAGGTTGTCCGGCGTTCCGAAGATTTCCCTGAGCTTGCGTCCGTTCCTGACGAATGCGCGCACGTTCTCACCGCGATCAAGAAGTTTGCGTGTGACGTGCATACCGACGCCGGATGCGGCGCCTGCGACCATGTAGGTGTCTGGCATAATACCCCCTTTCTTCGAGAGTAACGAGTTGGGGGGATGTATGGCAATTGGCCCCTTCGACAAGCTCAGGGTGAACGGGTGGACAAGCTCAGGGTGAACGGGGTAAGGGGTTCAGGGCGAACGGGTCGGTAAGTTGAAGGAAAACGGAGTGGGCTATCCTTGTGGCATGAGCGGACGAATCATTGCGCTGGACCTTGGCAAGGCCAGGAGCGGCGTGGCCGTATCCGACCCGACGCAGACAATCGCCCAACCGCTTGACCTGCTGCCCGGGGCGGATGCGCCGACATTTGTTGAGCAGTTGGGGGGTGTTGTCGCGGAGTACGAGGCGGAGCGTGTAATTGTCGGCATTCCTCGAACGATGGATGGCCGGATGGGCGAGATGGCGCAATGGGCGGAGGGGATTCGACGCGCCTGCGAACGTGGTCTGTCCGTGCCGGTTGAGGGCAGGGACGAGCGGTTATCTACCGTGTCTGCTGAGCGGGCGATGCGTGAAGCGGGCAATGTGACAAGTCCGGCGGATTCGGTTGCCGCGGCGGTGGTGCTGCAGGCATATCTGGATGAGCTGAGGCTGCGGGACGAGAAGTTATGACGACACGCGCCGGGATCATCGGGTATCCGCTGGGACATTCTATTTCGCCCGCGTTTCAGCAGGCGGCTTTTGACGAACTCGAAATCGACGCCCGCTACGAGACGTGGGCGACTCCGGCGGATGAATTGGCCGCGCGTGTGGAGTCGCTGCGGGCAGACGACGTGCTGGGGGCGAACGTGACGGTGCCGCACAAGCAGGCGGTCATGCCATTGCTGGACGAGATTCTGCCCGTTGCGGAGTCCATCGGCGCGGTCAACACGATCATCAATCGTGAGGGTTTTCTGATCGGGGCAAATACGGATGCGGGGGGATTTACGCGGTCGCTGGAGCAGGAGGCGCGTTTCACTGCTGCGCGAAAGAGGGCGCTGATTGTTGGGGCGGGAGGTGCCGCGCGGGCAGTTGCCTTCGGCCTCGCGTGGGAGGGTGTCTCAGAGGTAGTGTTCGTGAATCGGACGCCGGAGAGGGCGGTAGAGCTGGCGAGGGATGTTTCCGAGGCGACGGCGACGGAAACGCGCGGCGGTGGATTTGAGGACATCGCCGGAAGTGATGGTGTCGATTTGATTGTGAACTGCACTTCTATTGGCATGGCGGGCGGGCCTGAGCCGAACGGGATTCCGCCGGTTGAAGACCTGCTTGGGCGTGGTGTTCTTGTGTGTGACCTCGTTTACAATCCGCGAGAAACACCGCTTCTGGCACTGTCTCGTGAAAGAGGGGCGTTTGTGCTGGGCGGGATTGGGATGCTGGTGTACCAGGGGGCGGCGTCGTTCGAGTTCTGGACGGATCGCGAGCCGCCGGAGGACATCATGTACGCGGCGGCGCTCAAGGCCCTGATGTAATCTGAATAGGTATCCAGTCCGCGGCGTACACAGGAGTTGCTGACATCTGATGGGACAATTTCGATTCCTGACGGCAGGAGAGTCGCACGGGCCGGGCCTGACGACGATTGTTGAGGGTGTGCCGGCGGGTATTTCGTTGTCCGAGGACTATATCCGGCAGGACTTGGCGCGTCGGCAGCGGGGCTATGGGCGTGGCGCGCGGCAGCAGATCGAGACAGATCGCGCACGCATCTCGTCAGGTGTGCGGCACGGGCTGACGCTCGGCGGACCGATTGCCATGTTCGTCGAGAATCGCGACTTTTCAACGGGCACGGGGCCGGACGGCGTGCCATGGGTGGATGAGATGTCCATCGAGCCGTCGGATGTTCCCTTTGAGCCGATCACCAAGCTGCGGCCCGGTCATGCCGACACGCCGGGGATCACCAAGTACTCACACGATGACGCCCGGAATGTCCTTGAACGCTCGAGCGCCCGGGAGAGCGCGGCGCGTGTGGCGGCGGGAGCGGTTGCGCGGCGGTTCCTTGAAGAGGTTGGCATCGAGGTGCATAGCCACGTTGTCGGGCTTGGGGGAGTTGTGGCCGCGCCGCAGGAGGCCATCGACTGGGTGCAACTGGAGGAGTCTCCGGTGCGGTGCGCGGATCCCGTGGCAACGGAGGCGATGATTCAAGCCATCGACGCGGCACGGCAAGACGGGGATAGTTTGGGTGGCGTGTTCGAGGTTGTCGCCACCGGCGCTCCGATTGGGTTGGGGTCACATATTCAATGGGACCGCAAATTGAGCACGCGGCTTGCCGCCGCTGTGATGAGCATCAACGCCGTCAAGGGGGTGGAGTTCGGCGCGGGGTTTGACCAGGCGGCGATGCGGGGGTCGACTGTGCATGACGTGGTGAAACCCATCGATGAATGGGACAGGAATCCGGACGGAACGTGGGTGCGCCCTTGGCCAAGGCGTTCAAACAACTCCGGCGGACTTGAGGGCGGCATGACGACGGGCGAGCCGGTAGTCGTGCGAGCGATGGTCAAGCCCATCGCGACAATCATGAACGCGCTGGAGACGGTGGACCTGCGGACAGGGGAAAAGGTGGACCGGGCGCATTACGAGCGCAGCGACATTACGTTTGTGCCGACATGCGCGGTGATCGGCGAGGCGATGGTCTGCATCGCGCTGGCGGATGCCGTTCTTGAGAAGTTCGGCGGGGACCATCGTGATGAGACGGTGCGCAACGTTCGCGCATACATGGCGACGGCGGGGCCGAGCCACGCGCCCGCGTCAACGGTCTAGGGTTTTGCGTGTCCACGCCACGCCGCACTATCTATCTGATTGGGTTTTCCTACACGGGAAAGTCCACCGTTGCGCGGCAGATTTCCGTCAATCTGCATATCGATTTCGCCGATACGGACGAGCTTGTAGAGTCCCGCGCCGGAAAGAGCATTCCCGAGATTTTCGCGACTGAGGGAGAGTCCGTTTTCCGCGAGTTGGAATCCGAGGTGCTTCGGGAAGTGGCGCAGTGGCCGAACATGGTTGTTGCGACGGGGGGCGGGATTGTTCTTGACCCGGAGAATCGTGCGGTCATGCAGCGCACGGGGGCAGTGATCAGCCTTGAGGCACAGCCCTCGACGATTCTTGCCCGGATGCAGGCGGATGAGTCCGATGCGACGGAACGACCGCTTCTTGGGTCCGGCGACCCGCTTAGTCGAATTGCGGCACTGAAGTCGAATCGGCAGGCGGCGTATGCAATTGCCGATTGGACGGTCAACACGAACGGTCTGTCGATGGACGAGGTGGCTGCGGAGGCACAGCGAGGCGCGGAAGAAGGGTGGAAGCGTGTGGCGGCAGGGCAGATTCTGGAGCCGCACGCGGATGGCGGTGATTCCGATGTTGCGTTCAGGGTGAGGACGGAGACCGCAGCATACCCGATTGTTGTTGCGCCGGGAGCGCTGGAGACGCTTGGGCATCGCATGAGCGATCTCGGGTTATCGGGCAGGGCGTGCGTGATTACGGACAGTGGGATACCGGGGCAGTGGCGGGAACTGGCTCTCGGCAGCCTGAATGAAGCCGGATTTGATCCGTTGCTGCTGGAGATTCCTGAAGGCGAGACATCGAAGAACCTGGCGCAGGCGGGTGATCTTTTCGCAGAGTTGAGCGGCAACCGAATTGAGAGACGCGACGTGGTCGTTGGGCTTGGCGGCGGCGTTGTCGGGGATCTGGCGGGTTATGTGGCAGCGACGTATTTACGGGGAGTTGCGTTTGTACAGGTTCCGACGACTTTGTTGGGGATGGTAGACGCCTCCATCGGCGGGAAGGTGGCAATCGACCTGCCATCGGGCAAGAATCTTGTCGGCGCGTTCTATCAGCCCCGGCTTGTTCTTTCCGATACACGGGTACTCAATTCGCTGGTGCCGCGTCAGCTGACGGCGGGGTGGGCGGAGGTCATCAAGACGGGCGCGATCTTTGATGCCGAGTTGTTTGAGTATCTTGAGGCGAACGCGGAGGCGATTCTTGGTGGCGATGAGGCCATGCGGGCACACGCCGTCCTGCGGTGTTCGGCGATTAAGGGACGCGTCGTTTCGCTGGATGAGCGAGAGATGACGGGGCTGCGGGCTCGGTTGAACCTTGGGCATACACTTGGGCACGCCGTGGAGAACGCGCTTGAGTACACGGGCATCCTGCACGGGGAGGCCGTCGCTATTGGGATGAGTTTCGCGGCGCACCTTGCGGAGCGGGTGGGGTCGATTACGGTTGGGGAACGACAGCGGCAGATCGATCTGCTAAAGGCTTATGGACTGCCGACGACTGCGCCTGACGGGCTGGAACTGTCCGACATCCGAGCCGCGTTGGCCGTTGACAAGAAGGTGGCGGCTGGGCGGACGCGGTGGATCCTGTGTGACGGCATCGGACGGGGTCGGCTGCGGGATGATGTGCCGCCGGACGTGTCGGATGAGGTGTTGAGGGAGTTTTTGGCGGGGTAGCTGCCAAGCTTATAAAGTGTTCTGTATGCGGTGAGTAATGAGAGGCGGCATCGTGACTGGTCTGTACTTCGGCATTTTTTCAAACCAGATGTCACCATTCAGAAAATCGTTCAGGCAAAGCCGGTTTTCCTAGCACTATTGCTGCTCACCATGACTCATTTAGCGATAGTGCTTGGTATTCCTTTTGGGCTACCAGTTATGGGCATTGGGTCGCCCTACAATGAAGCTATTTCAGGATTTGAAGTCGCCCTACTCAGTGGCGTCGTAACTATCGGGCTAGTCCACCTTATGACCGGGATAGCTCATGGAGCCGTTAGATTAACCGGAGGGAAAGGCAACTACCTAGGCCTATTGGCTGCTTTCGCGTTCATTGGCTGCATCAGCATCATTATCTTGCCGTTGGGTTTGCTATATGAGTGGGCTCTGCGACAAGAGGATGCATTGATTGTGTTGGGCTATCCGATAATGATCCCAGCTCTCCTTGCTTGGGCTTTGGTACTCGGCGTACTAGCAGTAAAAAGAAACTATGGGGTACCAGCAGGGGTCGGCGTGGTGGCTGTGGTTATGGCTGGAGCCCTCGCGATGCCCTTCGCCGTCATCCTCTACGCGCTTGCCATCTTCATCCCATGCCCACCAATGGTAGGGTGCTGAATATCACTCAAGTAGCCAGAAGTCTTACGGTTCCGGCATTGACTGCCAATTGAGTTTTTGGATTCTTCGCTGCGCTCAGAATGACAGACTCCGATGGATTCCGGCCCCGTATCGGGGCACGGGGCATGCTTTCGCCGGAATGAGGGGAAGGGTCGTTAGGTTAGTAGTGGCCAGGAATTTGCGTGTGGGGCGTGGCGTCACTATATTTGGCAACGGCGAGCAGGGCCGGGGGCCGGATGGCCGCGCAGGCTGCTACGGCGGCCTGGGAGGAAAGTCCGGGCTCCATGGGCAGGGTGCCGGGTAACGCCCGGGCGTTTCGCGGGTAGACCGCGGGGCGACGGATAGTGGCACAGAGACGATACCGCCGATGGCCTGACGATTCGTCGTTGGGCACAGGCAAGGGTGAAAACGGGCGGTAAGAGCGCCCGGCCGACCGTGGTGACGCGGCGGCGGCCAAACCCCACCTGGAGCAAGGCCAAATAGAAGGACGCGCGTCGAAAGACGGGCAGGGGATCGCCCACCCCGTCCTCGGGTAGGCTGCTTGAGCGTCGGCGCAAGTCGGCGCCCAGATGGATGGCCATCGACCGGTTGGCGGTGACGCCGACCGGGGACAGAACCCGGCTTACAGGCCTCCAGGACCTGCTCGCCGATCAGATTCGTGGAGACACTTATGCCGGCGTCGTGGTGAATCCCTCAACGCTAAAGTCCGTGTCAAACGTGAGGGCTTGACGGATTCCACGCTCTTTCATGACGAGGAAGCTAGCGCAATCAGTGAGGCTGAAGCGTTGATCGAGGCGTTGAGCGAAGAGTTGCGCAGCGGAGGTGAATTGCTCTGGGGTCTGCGGAATAATAGTGACGTTGGGGTCGTTCCGCAATCTGTGCAAGTGATTTACTAAGGCCGCACGAGCCTGAGATCCTTGGCGGGACAGAGCTGCAAAAACCTCGACGAGAACCATTTCTGTCGTGACGATTCGGTAACCAGTGAACGTTTCAAGGGCTCTCCGCACAGTCTCTCTGTACTGATCACGATCATCCAGAATGGCGATGAAAAAGCCTGCGTCCGCGAAGACCTCATTCATTCTTCTTCGGATACCTTGGGATGGCCGTAGATGTAGTGTTTGTAGTTGATTGAGAGGTCTGTTGGGACATCATCGAAAGCGCCGGGGTATTTCTTGTGGAGATTCGAAATCCACCAAAAGGTAGGGTGCATGCCCGGTGGCGGGTCCCCCACGCCAAGGTCTTCCCATAGTTCCCGTCTGAAGACCAGGGTTTCCTCATCCACGGCGTCTTCGGCTGATTCCCCCACGGACTCGTCCACCACTACGCCGACCTGTGGCGAAGTGTCATTCACAAGGGTGGGTTGGCGGGGCTGCTCGTCGTCGGTGGGTACGTAGATGTCAACCTCTCGACCCTCTTCAATATCGAGAGGCTCAAGCGGCTTGAGGACGCCCTTCTCAAAACGAGCCCGGATGTTTGCCATTACAGCCCCAGCAGTTCCTCGTACTCGTCCTTTTTGAAGCCGATGACGGCCTGGCCGTCGACGACAAGGGTTGGGACTGACATGCTGCGGTAGTTCTGGACGAGCTCAAGCATGTAGTCGCGGTTCTCAACGACGTCCTTGGACTCATAGCCGATGTTGTGGTCGGCGAGAAATCGCTTGGCGACTTCGCAGTCGGGGCAGTTTTCCTTCTTGGTGTAGAGGACGATGGTCTTTGTCTGGGTTGCCATTGTTTTCTCCTTGATAGCGATAGCGCGGGCCTAAACGCCGACGGCTTCGCGGACGTTCTTCATTGCGGCGATGATGTCATCCGTATCAAGGACGGATTCCATGATCTCAACCTGCTCCTGATAGACGGCGGCGTCGAACTGGCTCTTGACCTCTTCTTCCAGAACGTGGAAGACGGGGAGGCCGAGCGCGATGCCCGCCAGCGGACCGACCCAGGAGGGATCGCCCTCCGTTACGGTACGCGCATAGACTTCCGCGCTCTCTGGAGTGGGTGAGCCTAGCAGCACGACCATGTCATTCGCGCCGTGCGTGTCGACCGTTGCCTTGATTCCCTCTTGACCTTCAAGGTCAAGTGCTCCGGCGGCGGTTCAAACAAAGCACTGCGTTTGCACCATGACCGGCTCCGCACCGGCGCTGCGCACGCAGGCCTCAATAGCGGGGCCGGGGACTCCGTCCCGCTCTCCGACGATAATCACCCGCTTTCCCGCAAGATCCATGTCACCTTCTCCCTCTATTGCGCGGCGGGGTTAGCCCCGCTACCGCACATAATACGCCAATTTGACTCGGATTATCCTGCGCCTGAGTTGGATTCCAAGATGAAGGACTCGCCGTCTGACATATGGGTCATGCGCCCGAGGAACAGGCTTCCTTTCGCCAGGAACATCGAGTATTGGTAGTCGCCCGCGCGCAGGTCATCGAGCGCATGGGCCATGAACGGCATTGCGGAGGCGACGTGTCCCTGCGTGGGTGAAAAGCCGGGCATTCCGTGCTGTTCCACGAATCTGTCACGTGATTCAGAGCCCTTTTCAATCTCACCGCGCTGGGCAGCGAGGGCGGCGATGAGGCGGTAGTTGGTGCGGGGGACATTGCCGCTGCCGGCCGTGTCCGTGATTTCCGGGTTGTGCATCTCCGTTGCGTACTTGGCGACATCACCGAACTTCAGGCCGAGCCGATCCAACGGATCGGCAACAAGCGCCTCGACGATGGCCTGTTGTACTGAGCCCGCCCCGACGGTGTGGCGTCCAACGCTGTCAAGACGCAGAACCGGGCTTGTGCCGTCGTCCGGGCCCATGAGCACAGCGAATCCCGCGAGCACGTCCTCCATGACGGGGATTTCCTTAGCGAGATGGCCTCGGAACTTCATGCCGAGCTTGGCAAGGGAGCATCCTCCGACGACGGCCACCTCAGGGAAGACGCCGGACTGCACAAGGCTTCCTCCGACGACCATCGCGTGGACGGGCGCGCAGCAGAATGCTTTCACGTCGGAGCCGGTCGAGTTGACGCAGGCAGCGGCCTCAGCAACCGTCTTGGCGAGGTTGCCGCCGCCACGGTTATAGCGGTCGCCGATGGCCTCCTCACCGGAGCCAATGACGTATTGGAGGCCGGCGGGATCCGTGCCGGACTCGGCGAGAACGGATCGGAGGGCCATCGTCGCGGTTGCCTTGACGGCAAGGTTTTCGAGCAGGATGTCCGGGGCGAGAGAGGCATCGTCCACGTAGTCGGTCTGAACGAGGCCAATAGTTTCGCCGTCACGGGTCAGCAGGGGAATCGCGCCCTCCCGGGATGTCAGCCTTTCCTCTATGCGTGAGTAGGGGACGCCCTGGATGCGCTCAATTTCCTCGTCGGTGACGCGTGGATGGCTGCGCAGTTCGGCCGCGACGCGGGCAGCGTAGCCCTCTTCGAGGAGGACTAAGTCGAATTCGTCGGCGGCCTTGAGCAGGCCGTGGAATTGGTCTTCGTTGACCAGCTCGCCGTGCGGACCACTAGTGGAGTATTCGGCAAGCATGTTCTCGTACCACGGCGCGGCGGCCGTGTTGAGGCCGTCCGGCTTCATGTTGCCGAGCAGGACCTGATGTGGGGCGTATGCGGCCGCCTCATCAAAGGAGCGGAGACTACCCTGAATGTCTTGCCAAACGCTGTGATTGCTGTGGATCTCTCTTGTGGGCTTGGATCCGTGCCTGACAAGGCCCGGTGTGTGGGCGAGAAAGAACCTGATATCCCTGACGACGGGGTGGCTCATATAGTCTCCCTTTTGCTGGTGGACACGGCGCAAAGGTGGGCATTTTCCGGAGCCGTTTCACCTTGTTATGTCATTGACAGAGGCTAGCAACGCCGCCTAATGTGTGTCAACGTGAGCAGGTTTATTTGAACGCCTGCATCACGGGGGGAGGATTGGGATGAAACTCACTCTCGCAATCCATGAGGTGAGCGACGCGAAACTGGGGTCAGGGACAACCCTCGACGGTGGCGTACTGACGGTCGACGCGGATGAGCTCCGAGAGGCCATTCTTGAGGATCGTCGCATTGAAAGTGTCGACATTGAGGTTGCGAATCCCGGCCAGCCGTGCCGTATCGGCGTTGTGTTTGACATACTTGAACCGCGAGCCAAGGAGCCGGGCACAGGAAGTGATTTTCCCGGCCTGCTTGGGCCGATGGCCATGGCGGGGCAGGGTACGACACACGTGCTACGCGGCACGGCGCTTACGGTTGTCGATGCGCAGCAAGAGCCGGGCATTGCCTCAAAGATGATGGAGATGCACGGCGAGGCGGCAGTGAATTCGCCTTATGGAAACCTGCATCACGTCGTCGTTGTTCCCCATATGATCCCGGGAACGCCACGCCACGTGGAGTTGAACGCGCTGCGGTTGGCATCTGCGCGGGCGACGGTTTTCCTTGGCAGCGCAGGTGTCGGTCAAGAAGCTGATTCCACCGAGGAGTTTGAACTCGACGGGCCGTCCACCAACCGGGAGGATGTGCCTCGCATCGCTTATATCGGGCAGATACATGGCCATCAGATGGTTGTGGAAGAGGATGAGCGCATCCTGTACGGCAGCAACACGGAGGGAATGGTCCCCGTCACGCTGCATCCGAATGAGTGGATGGATGGCGCGGTTGTCTGCTCGTACTGGGTGATGCGGGTCGAGACGTATTTCTACCAGAATCACCCGATTATCCGGGAGCTCTATAGGCGTCACGAGGTGGGCGAAATCAACTTCGTGGGGACGGTGGCAACGGTTGCGGCGTCGCTTGAGGCGGATCGCAACAGGAATTGCTTGCTCGCCGCGCATCAGGCCAAGTGGAACCTGAACGCGGACGGCGTTGTGCTGACCAAATACGGGGGCGGCGCGCCACACGTCGATATGGGTGAAACAGCCCGCATCTGCGAGGCGCTGGGAATGAAAACCGTGGTGCAGGTTTCGGACTCGTCCGGGGACAGGCGAGCGGAGTCCGCCATGCTGTTCAACTACCCCGAAGTGGACGCGATTGTGTACGGCGGAGGCGGAGACATCGCCTGGGACGTTGAGCCGGTGGAGCGTGTGATTGCCGGTTCTCCAGCCGTTGCGCAGGCGCTTGCACAGATGACACAGATTCCGGCGCAGGCGCTGTGCGGCGTGACGAATCAGCAGGGCGCATCAGTCGTGCGGGCGGTGGTCTACTGAGCCGCAAGGGCGGCAAGTTCAGGTCGAAAGGTAGAGGAGGCCGGACATGAAAGTCGTTCACTATTTGAACCAGTTCTTTGGCGGACTTGGAGCCGAGGAGCAGGCGGGCATCGGCCCGGAGATTCGCGGGGAGGCGGTTGGCCCCGGGCGGCTGCTGGAGCAAGTGCTTGGGGACGGCTCGACTGTCGTCAAGACAATTATCTGCGGTGACAACTACGCCGCCGAGAATCTCGAAAGCGTCATGGAAACCGTGGTGAATGAGGTGCGAGACTCCGGCGCTGAGTTGTTCGTGGCGGGACCGTGCTTCGTGGCGGGGCGCTACGGCGTGGCGGCAGGCGCGCTGTGCGCGGCTGTTCAGGCGGAGCTGGGGATTCCCGTTGTGACGGGCATGGGTGTAGAGAACCCTGGTGTCGACCTGTACCGGCAAGAGTTGTACATCGTTGATTCCGGCGAGAATGTCGCCGAGATGAGGGACGTGCTGACGAAGATGGCCGCCATTGCGAAGGTCACAGCGTCCGGCGAGGACGTGGGCAGGCCGGCGGAGTGGGGTTACATCCCTCGCGGCATTATGAAGGACGAAATTGTTGAGGAGTCGGCGGCGGTGCGGCTGGCGAACATGATCGTCGCCAAGACACAGGGGCAGCCGTACGAGACAGAGTTGACGCAGACGGGATTTGAGCCGATTCCCGCGCCGCCCGCCGTTACCGACCTGAGCAATGCGACGGTGGCTATCGTGACGGACGGCGGACTCGTTCCGGCAGGAAACCCGGACAATATGCCCGCGATTGCGTCAACGATCTGGGGATCGTATGACATCGCAACCGTTGATAATCTCGAAGGCGAGGACTATGAGGTCTATCACCGCGGTTATGACAATCGCCACGTGCTGAACGACCCGGACCGGCTGGTGCCTGTTGATGTTCTCAAGGAGCTTGAGAAGGCCGGGGAGGTTGGCAAGGTCTATGAGCAGTTCCTGTCCATGACCGGCCTGGCGAACCCGCTTGCGAACAGTCGGCGTATCGGCCAGGAGATTGCGGAGAATCTCAAGAGCGCCGGGGTTGACGCCGTGATCCTGACGTCCACTTGAGGGACGAGCACTCGCAGCGGCGCTGCGATCGCGACGGAACTCGAGAAGGCGGGGATCCCCGTGGCGCAGGTGACAGCGGTGACGCCGGTGGCCAAGATGGTCGGCTCCAACCGTGTCATCCAGGGGAAGGGTATTGTGTATCCGCTGGGCGACGCCGAGCTTGACGCCGAGGAAGAGAAGGACCTGCGGCGCTCAATCGTGCGGCAGGCGTTGGAGGCGTTGAAGACGGAGGTGTAGGGGGCTCCCGCTCACCCTTCGACAGGCTCAGGGCGAACGGTGGAATCGCTCAGGGCGAGCGGTGTCGAATCCTCCGCATCAAGGAGCTACTTGAGGCGGACGGCGGGAAGGCGCTTTAGTCGCTGATTGACCGGATCGACCTCTATACCGACGGATTCGAGAGCCGTAACACCGAGGAGCGGCTCTGCGCCGGGCTCGCCGTAGATTATGGTGCCGTGAACCAATTCCCCCATAAACTCGATTCGGGCGCCGGTCACGTCCAACGATAACTCACTGCCGTTTGCCAACTCATAGGTTCGTTTGCCCTCAGGCTCCACCCCGATTGCTTCAAGGTGCTGGCGGGGGACGAGGGAGTCGGTCGCGCCGGTATCGACCAAGAACAGGCCTTCCCAGAATCTGTCTTTGTCGGCTGGGTTACTGATTCTCACGGTGACGTGCGTCGCGCCCATGTTCTCGTTGCCTTTCGGTACCTTCCAGAGTGTGGAGATTATCTTGCCTGTCCTACATGATACGCGCAATTTGAATGACTTTGAGGAACGAGCGGTGTCTTGCTCCTAGAGGGTTGGCAGTGCGCGGCCGGCCTCCCGTAGTTCTCGCCTTTTCTGCTGGGCGTCCGGCATGGCGGCGGCTACATGCCCCCAGAAATCACGGGAATGGTTTTGGTGTGTCAGGTGGGCGAGTTCATGAACGACGATGTACTCGATAAGTTCAGGCTTGAGCATCATGACGCGCCAGTTGAACCTGAGAGTGCCGTCTGCTGAGCAACTGCCCCAGCGCTGCTTTTGATTTCGAATCAGGATTCTTGATACTTCGCCGCCGAGGCGGGGCAGCCAGTGTTCCACCAGCTCAGGGAGTTGTTGAGCGGCGCGATCTTTGTACCACGCGGTGATGGCGGCGCGGATGGCGTCCATGCGCTGCTCATCGTCGAGGTCGGCGGGGACTGAAGCGTGGAACTGCCCACGGTGGAATCCGACAGTCGTTTCCGGATCATGGGAGAGCGCGACGGCAAGGGTTGCGCCCTGACCAAGGTAGGGCAGTTGCTCGCCAGTGATGAATCGAATGGGGGCGGGCTGTTGTGCTTCCTCTGACAGTTGACGCAGAATCCATGGCGTCCGGTTGCGGACGATGTCTTCCAGTTCACGGGCCGGAGTCCTGACGGGCGCAGCAACAACCACTTCACCGCCGACAACGCTGATCTGTACCGTCTTACGGCGCCGGCGGCTGCGGCGCACCGTGTACTCGATGGCGGCGGGCAGAGTTAGCTCTGGGCTGACGATTCCCTCCCGGGGTACCTCTCCCACAGCCACTCAATGCCCTCATTCTTGGAGATCTTGATGGCCGGACGGTTCTTCAGGATGTGGTTGACGTACCTGACTGCGTCGTCAGCACATGTACCGCAATAGCCGTAGGAATTGACCAGCCTGGACGTGATGCCCCTCCAGCGCTGCGTCCACTCGGCGCGCTGCCTGGAGAAGCGGGGGCGAGTCAGGCTCTTGTTGAGAGCGTCCCGCGAGATAAGGAGTCGCTTTTCGATAGCTTCCTTGAGACGAGGCTCGGAGTCGTATTCGAAGGGCTTGCCACTGCTCTCCCAAGCGGCCACTGCCGCGCTTATCTCCCGCCGAAACGCTTCCTTGCTCCGATCTGTAATGCCGTGCACACGCTCTATTTGTCGCATGTCGCGCTCTCTTTCGGCATCGGCGCGCGTGGGCCTATAGTTATCTTTGGAGATGTCCTCCAGGTACGCGCGGACATCAGCAAGATAGCGGTTCAGCATTTCACTGGCCTTTGCCTCGAACCCTTCCTCGCTAGCCATCTGCACGTCTCGCACAGCCAAGTCGTCGTACACCTTGACAGCGTCAGCTACAAGCGCGATCTGTGTCGTGATGTCGGCCTCGTAGCTAACGTTCTCATCCAGGCCTTCCCAGAGACTGCTGAGAGCGCCGAGGGGGGTGACGCACTGGACATTGGGTTCACTAGCCGCCGCCCCAATGCGGTTCATCACGTATCTGGGCGAGATCCCGGACATGCCTTCTTTTGGATGTTGGCGCCGCATCTCACGGGCATCTTGCCGAGAGAAGTTGGGCACAGCGTCACCATCGTAGAGCCTTAGTTTGTCCAGCATGGACATGCCGTGGCGATCAGGCGGGTCCAGTCGTGCCAACACGGAGAACGCACTTGCCACTTTCAATGTTAGCGGGGCAATGCACGCGTTCCCCATGAGGCTCGACTTCATCATCTTTTGATAAATCTTGACCTCTTCCGTCACCTTCAGGTTGTACGGGATGTTCACCGCGATGATGCGATCCTTGAGAGCTTCGGAACTCTTGTCCCTGGAGAAATCCTCGAAGTCGCCCTGATTCGAATGACCGACTATGACCTCGTCGGCGTAGACAGAGCCGAACCGTTCCATCTTGATGGTCTGCTCCTGAGCAAGGCTCAGGAGTGTGGTCAGCAGATGCCTGTCAGCCTTGAACATCTCGACCATCTCAATCATGCCGCGGTTGGCGACGTTGAGTTCCCCATCAAGCCGGAAGGCCTTACCTGCAACCTCAAGCCGGTCGCCTTCAAGTTGATCGGTATTGACACTGCCGACAAGCAGGGAGTCCGAGGGGTTTGGGTTGTTGGCCATGAAATAGCCTATGCCAACCGCCTCTCGCTCAGAGAACGTCACGCGCTCTACAGGCACGTCCGCGTAATTGCCCTGATATTTGGAGTTGACTATGTAACGGCATCGCGGACAAACCTCGCCCTCTACGTAGATACCACGTTCTTCGCGGAGTTGAGGTCTGAGGTTCTCAGGTATTAGCTGTAAGGGGTCGCACTGCATCGGACACCCCTTGATGGCGTACACGATGCCATCATCGCTTCTGGAGTACGCCTCCATGGCGCGCTTGATTAGTTCAGTAACGGTGGATTTGCCGCTAGCCGGGGGGCCAAGGAGCAGTAGGATGCGTTTACGCACTTCGAATCGCTGCGCAGAGGCGGCAAAGTACTGAACGATACGGTCCAGCGGCTCCTCCAGACCGAATATCTCATCCTTGAACAGCTCGTATACACGATCGCCGTCAGGCTTAACCTCCGAACCCTTCGCCACAATGGCGTCATAGATGTAGGCGTGCGAGAGTCGGCTCTTGGAGGGGTCTTCCAGGACAATGCGAAGATAGTCCTTGAAGGTTCCTTCCCACGAGTACCTAGTGGCTTCGCTCTCGGCCTCGGATATGATGGCTTCGACGGTAAGTTCACCTGTCATAACTTCCTCATACTGCCCATGGGGCCAGAGGCCGCCGGCGACTCGCCTATGGCGGCGTCAACGCGCCAGCCGGCCTCAGACCCGTTCCAGTTGTTTCAGTTTATGAGACGACCGATGCGAGGCCCCAAAGCCCTACAAGCCCGATGACCGCGCCACCGAAGAGCATGAACCAGCCCGAAACCAGTCTCAGGACCTGGTACTCAAAGGCCATGTAGAAGAACACGAGGCCGGAGATGATGGCAAGCAGGAAGGGCACAATCGACATGGAGAGCCAAATGTCCAGGGAGTGCTCAAACACCCCGCCGTCAGCCATTGAGATTGTGAAGATGAGGAATACGGCCAGTGAGGCCACGGACAGGAAGGCGCTATAGAAGCCGATGGCTCGCGTATCCAGATCCCAGATTCCGTGAGTCCCGACTGCAATGGCGTAGATAGCCCAGAGGGCGATGAGCGCAGTTAATGCGGTCAGCAACTCCGTTGAGCCTTCGCCCGAAATCAGCGTCGGCGTTATGGTTGTGCTGAACATGAAGGTCCCGAGAGTCAGCAGGCCGAGCACTGCGATGAGCACGCCCGTGGTCCGCCCCTCGGAGAACAGGCCGAGTACATACCAAGCCTGTGAAAAAATCGCCGCCCCTATCAACAAGAAGAAGATGCCTTCCATACCTTCCAGTCCTCCTTCACCCTCAATGCGCCCAGGGTCGATGCCCTGCGCGCCATGCTGCGACACTCGGAACTGATGACGCCAACCATCGGAATCCTACACAATCTTGTCACATAAATCCATTGCAATGGACGTATATCAGGCGCGGGGCCTTATGGTGTCATCGCCTGTCATATTCAGGACTCCAACTCCTCCAGGATTGCGGGCAACTGTGTGTTGAGCCCCACGGCGTCCTCTATCGGAACCTGGAATGCGATGCCGGAGCCGTGCTCGGTGTCGAAGCGCCCCGCGTCGCGGATTCGCTCCAGGATGCTGCGGGCGCGCGTCTCGACGACCAGAAAGAGGACGACGCTGCGCTTGGGGGCCAGGTCGAGGCCGAGAAAGGTCTTTTCCGGCTTCAGGCCGGCGCCACGCACACTGGTGATGATGGTGTCACCGGTTGCGCCTCCTGCCCGCGCCGCCTCCACGACGGCATCGACCTTATCGTCGTTTACCAGAGCAACAATCAGCTTTAGTCTCATGACTCCGCCTCCTTGGGTAGTCCAGACTTCCGCCTGCGGCTCAACCAGGATGCCGCGATAGAGTATCCCAGCACGCTAATGATTGGGAAGACACTGGCGAAAGCGATCAGTCCGAACCCGTCAATCAATGGGCTCCGCCCAGGAACGCTTGAGGCGAGACCCAACCCGATTGCGGCAACCACGGGCACAGTTACGGTCGAGGTAGTCACACCGCCACTGTCATAGGCGAGGGGCACGATGGTCCGGCCGGCCCGGAATGTGAGCAGTATGACAACGATGTAGGACGCGATGATGTACCACGGCAAAGGTGTACCGGTGACGATGCGGAAGCACCCCAGCGCGACACCCACGGCAACACCGACGGCCACGGCAATCCTTAGTCCCCACGGGTGAACGGCGCCGCCTGACGCGTCGCGAGCCTTGATTGCCACGGCGACCAGAGCGGGCTCAGCCACAGTGGTCGCGAATCCGATGGCAGCGGCGAAGGCGTAGAGGGGCAGGTAATCGTACCAGTCGACGCCGTCAGCCAACCTCTCCGCACCTATGGTCTCGGGGGCGGTGAGCTGGCTCGCCATGGTCCTGCCGATTGGAAAGAGCGCGTTTTCCAAGCCTATGAGGAACAGCGCAAGTCCCACCAGGACGAGGACGGAGCCCGCAGCTATCCGGCGCAGGTTGGGCGGCTTGCGACGCAGAAAGACGAGTTGAAACACGAGGAGGATGACCACGATGGGCGCGACGTCCAGGATGGTGGAGAACAGGGCGTCGATCAGGGCGTTGGAATAGCCGATCATTGGGCCGCCATCCCGTATGCAAGCACGCAGATCATTGGCGTGAGGCTGGCGAAGGCTATCAGGCCGAAGCCATCGGTCATGGGATTGCGTCCCCGGATGGACGTGGCGAGTCCGACGCCGAGCGCGGTGACCAGCGGGACCGTGATGGTGCTGGTGGTCACGCCACCGGAGTCGTAGGCCACTCCAACGATTTCCGCCGGGGCGAAGGCGGTCATAGCGGTCACCAGCAGGTATCCGCCGATGATGAGGTAGTGGATCGGCCAGCCTTTGAGAATACGCAGTATGCCCACCACGATGGCTGCGCCAACAGATACGGCCACGACCAGACGCAGTTCCAGCGCGTAGGTTGAGCGCGCGCTGTCATCATCAATGATCGCGCCGGCTTCAGCAGCGACGGCGGCGGCCTCGGCTGCGATGGCGATCAGGGCCGGTTCGGCTATCGTTGTGCCGAAACCCAGGCAGAAGCCGAAGGCGAGCAGTATGACGATATTGCCCTTCTGCGCGAAGCCTTGCGCAAGCGCTTCTCCGAGGGGAAAAAGACCGCTTTCCAGTCCCTGGATGAACAGCGTGAGCCCAAGAATCACGCAGAGGAGTCCCACAAGCACACTCAGCAAATCGGGGAAAGGCTGGCGGAGCACCACAATCTGGAAGAATGCGATGACGAGGACGATGGGCGCCAGATCCCGCAGCGCGCCAACGTTCAATCGCAGGATTGCAACCAGGTGCCGGGTCACGACTTTAGGCGGGCATTTGAGCCGGTTGCGGAGTTGTGAGGGGTACGGGGTAGAGGTTGGGCCGCCATACGTCAGGTTTGCACACCGTCCCTCAGCAGCGCAACGAAGCCGCCTGTTGAACGGCACGATCATAGGCGGAGCGTCAGTATTGCCGCCACTATACCGCTCAAAAGAAAGAGCCCCCGCACCGAAGTGCGAGGGCTCTGATTGCCCGGAGCCTGTTGTTGAGGTCTTACGTGATGGTGTAGTCCACCGTCCAGTCAGCAGTGCCTCCGGCATTCGTCGCACGAATCGTGATCGTGCCTGATCCAGCAGTTGTTGGCGTTCCGCTGATAACACGAGTCGTTGCGCTGAACGAGAGTCCAGCAGGCAGGCTACCGACAACGCTATACGTGACCGCTGATTCAGAGGTCGCCGCCGGAACCGTGATGTTGGTTATCGCCGTTCCGGAAGTCCAGCTTTGATCCGCGCCAGAGTTGGTCGAGAAGGTTGGCGGCGGGACGACTTCGACCTCAAACACGATTGTCCCGTCCAGGTTGATCTGGTGAATCTTGCCGGTCATGCGATAGGTCGTGCCCCTGTAGACGAGGTTCTGGTGATCGTAGAGCGGGTTGCTCTCGACAGGCCCCTTCAGCGTGTACCATTCGTCCAGAGTCGTCGCCTCAACAACGAGGCATGAGCCTTGCCCGAACAGCTTATAGAACGCGAGCGCCGTGTCGCTCGTGCCTCGCGGGCACTGCTGGTAGAAGTCCTGATGAATCTCAACGTCCCCACCGCCCGGAATCCGCATCTTGTGCCCGTCAATATGCGTGTACTGCTTGCGTTCGCCGTCCTCGGTGAAGAAAGCCTCGCGCGGCGATCCGGGATGAACTCTATCCCTCTCAAGAGCATTCACTGCTCCATGGGCACGATGGTATCGATCGGGGTCATTCAGAACGCTGTACCTTCCCGAGACGGTCGCAAAGGCAGAGATCGAGATGAACGTCTTGCCGTCGAGATCCTGCTCGTGAACATCGACGCTCGGTCGAACAACGATGCGCATGCCGGTCGCATTGGCCCAGGCCTTCCCATTGTCAGCTGCCAGCAGGTACGCCTGCCTCTTCGCCTCGGCTGTATGGCAAGCAATTGCAGCGGCGCGAGTCTCACCCGACTGAACAGTGAAGTCAGGGCTCACCCACTCCACAGTTTCAGTGAACGATTCAGTCCTGAGGGACCGGTAAGGCGGGTAAATCACCGTGTTGCCGTCCGTCGAGGCCTGCGCAGGCGCATCATCTGTCCACGTCACTCCCGGGATGTTCTCGGAAAATGCGCCAGACGCTATCCTGACGCGTTGCTGAACGTTGGTGAAGTTCATGATCCGCGCAAAGCGATGAGAGTTACAGCCCGCAGGCCCCCCTGCCACGCTAGTGGTCCTTTGGGTGGCGATACGCCCGCTGTCACTGTTACGCGGCGTGGGTGTCGCCTGTGATACGGGAGGCGAGCCGGGCGCATCATTCAACCCAGCCGGTTCGGGCGTCGCGTTCGCAACGGGGATACCGGCGTTTACGGGGGTACCGGCGTTTACGGGGATACCGGCGTCTCGATAGGCGTTTCCCATGTTGTTCAGGCTGGTTGAGAAGTCGATATTCGCAAAGGTATTGACGATTTCCTGCGCAGTTCCAAGTCCCGCGTTGACAGCGCCGATACACGCAGAAATCAGCGTGTTGGGATCCGGATTGCTCCATGCCCTCATGGGTGTATTCTCTACCGCCTCAGTACACTGTTCCTCGACGGTCGGTTCAGGCGTCGCAGTCGGCGTTGGCGCAGCCGTTGCCTCCGGCGTCGCTGTCGCAGACGCGAGGTCTTGCAGTACAGGCATACCCCACACGCCAGGCGACTCTCCGGCGTCGCTCCCCAGTGCGTACGATGCGGCTGTGACCACGTGGATGGCGTTGGGATGGGGCCCGGGTTCCGCGGCGGCACGAGTACGTTTCACCGTGACCTTCTCGCCGTGGCGGACAGTGCCGTTCAGGGTCGGGATCGTGCCGTTCTCTACCTCGCGCAGCACGAACACGCTGTCTGTCGGCACCGAGCCGATGTCCAGGGCCTCGCTGACCTCCAGGGTCAGCCCATTCCCGTTCACACTCCCCAACATGAGGACGGGCTCCGACGTATCGGATTGGGCTTGCGCTGTGTTGACCATCAGCAGCGTCGCCAAGGCGATGAGGGCAATGAGGGTAGCGATGGCCGCCATCGCTGCGGGCCAGGGTGTTTTCCGCGCAATCGTTCTTCGTACAAGAGTCACGTTACACCTCCCTACCCACTTGCGACTGTCTACTGCGACCGTAGCACTCGAATATAACTATTCCGTAACTATTTGGACGAGTTAACATCACTTCTTGTAACCGTTGGGGAAAATACCGAGGAATTGGCCTGAATGGGGCGGATTTGTGGGTTTTGGGAGAACGAAAGCCGATCAGGACGGGCTCGCCGTCGCAGCCCCAGATGCGAAGCGTGGCAGTTGGGGTTAGCGCGTTCTCCCTAGATCAAGATAGGTGGACGATACGAGCCGATACTGCGAACTGAGCGCGTGTTTGAGTTGGTGGTGGGGTGGCGCGGGGTTATCGTCTGTTCAACTGCGGTCAGCGAGCTTGCCGTCGATAATCAGGAGCCCGGCCTTGTCATCACCGATAAGGGTGAGGTCATCAATGATATCCTGAGCGGCCTTTTCCTCTTCCACCTGCTCTTCAACAAACCACTCAAGGAAGACGTGAGAGGGGTAGTCAGAGTGCTGTTGGGCGGTGCGATACAGGTTCTCAATCATTCCGGTGACCTTGCGCTCATGCTCAAGTGACGCATTCATCGCGTCCAGGCAGGAGCCGAAGTCCCTGGGCGGCTCCGCGAGCGACTGAAGGGTAACGCGGCCATCGCGGTCATTGATGAAGTCGAAGAACTTCATCGCGTGCTCCGCCTCTTCTTTTGATTGGAGTCTCATCCAGTGAGCGAAGCCGCGCAGGTTCTCTGCCTCAAAGTAGGCGGACATGGCAAGGTAGAGGTGAGACGCATAGAGTTCCGCATTCAACTGGTCGTTGAGGACTTTTTCCATCTCCGGGTGAATCATGTCTCCCTCCCGATTACGTGATTAAACTGGCCGAGCTGTCTTATATGAGACTAATTGAATTATACAGAGATTTTACAAAAGTCTATACTTATTTGATTCAAAATTATTCAAGCTCACTTAATACTTGACCAGGGGCGATACTGTTCTTCACGAGCAGATGATCCGCTATCGTTGGCGCTCCGGCGCAGGTTGCCTCTCCTTTGGATAAGCGTGAGGGGAGGAATCGCCGAAGCGCTTTGCTCATCTAGGAGACCGGCCCTGAGACGCGGATGTGCTGGGCCCAGCGGGTGGGAATCGTAACAGGGTCGCCGGCAACGTTGAGCTTTAGGTGACCGCCCTTCAGGTCGACTTCTTCTACCACCATCTCATTGTTGGGCGTCATACCATGGTCATGCACGAAGTGGAGCAACTCGTTGTCGTCTTCACCTTCCTCAGTGATTCGCCACACGACAATTGTCTCGCCGACGCTGGTGTCAGTCATTTTCCGGGCACCGAGGAGCCGTTGTTCGTCGGCTGATCCGGGGAAGGGGTTGCCGTGAGGGCAGGTCGTCGGATGCCCCAGGGACTCATAGAGATGATCCTCCAGTTTTGATGAGAGTGTGTGCTCCATGTGCTCGGCTTCGTCGTCTGCGTCTGCCCAGTCGTAACCCAGGCTATCGACCAGCAGTCTCTCGATAAGATAGTGACGGCGAATGATGGACTCGGCTATTTTTCTTCCTTCAGGCGTGAGTTGAACCCCGACGCTCTGGTCGATGACCGCAAGCCCCTGGCGCTCCATCCTCTGAAGCGCCTGGGTGACTGCCGACGCGGACACGCCCAATCGCTCAGCGAGACGCGAACCAACTACTCTCGATCCTTCACGAACGGTGGTATATATGCGGATCAGGTATTCTCCCTGAACTGCGCTGGCGCCCTGGGGTGATCCGTCTCTGGTCATATACCTGGACTTCCTCCCGGATTCCGATTGCGTTTCACTGTAAACGGGTGTGGGCGATACAGGACTCGAACCTGTGACCTCTTCCGTGTGAAGGAAGCGCTCTAACCAGCTGAGCTAACCGCCCCCGTGCGAGCCATCCGGCACGCGCGCCGCGCTATGGCTGCGGCCGGTGGCAACGACAGGATTCGAACCTGTGACCTAGCGCTTATGAAGCGCCCGCTCTGCCGCTGAGCTACGTTGCCGCGCCAGGCTGCTTACTTTCTCATGATACCTGATACATCCTGGGCGGGTTCACGCTTCGACAAGCTCAGGGTGAACGGACGCGAGGCAGGGTAAACGGGCGCGAGGCGCGGTGAACGGGACGCAAGGCAGGGTGAGCGGGGGAGTCCCGATGGATTCCTGCCCCGTATCGGGGTACGGGGCATGCTTTCGCAGGAA
>VXMO01000059.1 GCA_009841045.1 Dehalococcoidia bacterium | reverse complement strand
GCGTTGGGGAGGGCGATGGGGTTGGCGTCGCTGTAGCTGTGGCAACAGGTGTCAGCGTTGGCAGCGGGTCTCCGCACGCGATGAGTGCCGTCCCAAAGGCGAGCAGGACAGCGCATAGAACTATCGCCCTCCGCAGCATCCCGACCTCAATCACATGCTTCATTGGTTGGTTTGAGCACGCTGTTCACACAGACAACATAATCGCAACGGCCTCGCCGGGCCCCGCAACCGGATCCTCAACGTCCGTGAACTCCAGCACCTCCGGCCCGCCATACTGCGTAATCTGAACAGCCTTCATCTCAATGCTCCTTAGTAGTGGAAAGAACGATAGCTCCTAGCACTCTGTATCCTATTGAGTATGTCTCTCCTGAGAATAATCCGACTGCTGGCGGGCTTGGTGTTGCTGGTCGGCTTGGCAGTCACGATTGCGGCTTGCGGAGACGATTCGGCCGAGCCAACCACACCTCCTCTACAAACACCGCAGCTTGCACCCACACCTCTGGTGATTAGTGTCACAACACCGGTCCCCACTTCTACGCCATCCTCTCTGACGGCAGCAGAAATCCTGCGAGAAACGACCGCGGCGATGCGAGCTGTTCAATCCGCTCACATAGAGATGGCCGTCACCACTGCCTTTGAGGGAGACAATAGCTTCGCCTCGGAGATCGGCGTGTCGGGAGATTTCCAGAAACCGGACCATAGTCAAGCGGTCATGTCACTCAAGTCCCGGGGTATCACCGTGGAAATCGAGTTTATCTCGATCGGCGCGGAGTCATACATCAAGAACCCCCTGACGGGCGAATGGGAGGCCAACTTGGGCGGGGTGGAGTCGTTCGGCAACATCCTGGCAGGCCCGGCGTTTGAGACCGATTTCCCTGAGGATAGGGAGGCCAAGTTTGAGTTGGTCGGTATCGAATCCCTGGATGGTGAGGATGTTTTCTATCTGCGAGCGCAAATCACCGGGGCGGAATTGGCGGATTTGATTGACGACGAGAGTGTGTACACCGGTGTCGGGGAGGTCTCCTACTGGATCGGCGTCAACGATTTCCTGGTCCGCAAGGTAGAGATCCTCGCGGAGCAGGAATCCGAGGGGATCGGCATCAACGCCGAAGCCGTCAACCTTAGGGTAAATTTCGTTATTGCGCTCTCCAACTACAACCAGGACGTCGATATCGTTGCGCCGGAGGTTTCGGGCTCCTTCTGGGAGGGGCTTGATGGCGCCGCAGGCACGTATGAATCCCCAATACTCGTTACCATCGGGGAGGCCGTGGAAGGCAACATTGAAGTCGAGTTCCAGGAGGTCGTTTATGAGTTCGAGGCCGAAGACACGGCAGGCTACCTGATTGACGTTTCCCTGGGCACGCTTCCGTTCGTGGACGTAACGGTGTTCGATTCTGAGGGGAACGATGTCGGATGGGGTGGCGTCTATGAGGACGGCACGGAAGAGCCCATTGAATTGGACGTGCCATTCCCGGAGACGCACTACATAGTCGTTTCGAACTATGAGGGTGGAACCGGCACCTACACCCTGACAATCACACCCCTGGATGACGGGGCAGGATAGGCGGCATTCGTCCCACAGCCTGTCCGCCCTGCTGGGGCTGACTGCAGCTCCTGCCTAATCGGAATCCCTGGTCGCCCTATACACCTTCTCCGCCGTTATCGGCAGTTGCCTGATGCGCGCGCCGGAGGCGGCGGCAACAGCGTTGGCGATGGCGGGCGATGACAGGACGATGGGCGTGTCACCGATGCCGCGCACCTGATAGGGGCCGTGGCCCGTATCGGATTCCAGCACGACAACCTTCATACGAGCGCCGTCCTGCTGCGTCTGCAACTTATAGTCAGCGAACGACGGGTTGGTGATGCTGCCGTCCTGCTCAACAAGCTCCTCCGACAGCGCGTGCCCAATGCCCTGCACGGAGCCGCCCTCAATCTGGCCCTCAAACCCCATCGGGTTCAGAACGCGCCCCGTTTCATGAGCGGCGGTGTAACGCAGCAGCGTCACCTTGCCCGTCTCTGGGTCGACTCTCACCTCGGCAATATGCGCGCCGAATGAAATGTAGGGGCTGCTGTCGCCCTCGTCCACGCTGACCTGACCGCCCACCGGCTCGCCTGCCCGCGCGGCAATGTCTTCTATAGCGACGGCGGCGGCGCGGCCCTCGCCGGAGACCTTCCCGTCCTCGAACTTGATCGATTCCTCAGTCCACCCGTAAAACTCCGCGGCCAATCGGCGGAGATTCTTCTTGGCCTCCTGGCTGGCCTCAAACGCCGCGCGGCTTGAGACGCGCGCGCCCCGTTGCCCACCGATACCCCAGTCGCGCACGCCGGCCTCCGTCGACCATGCCTCGACCGTGACGCGCTCGATAGGAAGACCGAGTTCCTCGGCCACGATTTGGGCGAGGATGGTGCCTGTGCCCACGCCCGGGTCATAGGTCATTGTGTTGACGACAACGCGGCCATCCGGCTGAATCGTCACCGCGGCCGGTGAATCAAAACCCGTATCACTCTGACCATGCAGTGCGATGCCGCGCCCAACGTTTGGGAGCGGTGTCCGATTGTACTCCGCCGTCTCAACGGCAGCCCGCAGAATCTCCTCGGCCCGCATGGCCTGGTAGCCCGGCAGACCGGGCCGGGTAACGGGACTCCAACCACGGTCGGGATGTGCCTCACTCGAGGCGCGAACAATGTTCCGCAGCCGTACGTCCAGCGGATCGAGATCCAACCGGGCGGCGAGTTCATCAATAACAGACTCCGAGGCGAATACGGACTGCATGAGGCCGGGGCCACGGAAGTATCCGCACGGAACGGTATTCGTGTAGACCTGGTTTGAGATGATGCGGACGTTTTCTACGCGGTATGGCTCCACCATGGAGGTGCGCAGCAGACCGCCGTACGCGGGAACGGGGGCATAGGCCGCATAGGCGCCCGTCGCAAAGAACCCCTCCGCGTCCCACGCGATTATCATGCCGTCATTCCGCGCCCCGACTCGCACACGCACAACCGACGGATGCCGTGGGTTCATGGCGGAGAACTCCTCCGCGTAGTCCATGACCCACTTGACAGGTCGGCCCGTCTGCTTGGCGAGGAAATAGCCCACAGCCACGCCTGTCGGGTCCATCTTGCCGCCGAACGACCCTCCAAGAGGAACGGGATGGATGATCACGTCTTCACGCGGCAGACCCATCACGCGGGCAAGGTGAGGCCTGCGACCCGTCGGCATCTGGCATGACATCCAGATATGCGCGCGCCCCTGCTCATCCACGTCAACGACGCAGGCGTGCGGCTCAAGATAGGCTTGGTGGACGCGCGGCGTGCGGAACTCGCGCTCAATAATGACATCCGCCTCACGGAACGCCGCGTCAATATCGCCCCATTCATGCACCATGCGGCCGTAGTTATTGCTAAGTTCGTCGAGTTGCTCCACTCCCCGGTAGGAGTTGTACTCCGGGTGGAGAAGCATTGCGTCGGGCTTTGCGGCCTCCTCAGGATCGAGCAGTGCGGGGAGTTCCTCGTACGTGACATCGATAACAGCCAGGGCGGCGTCTGCAATGTCCGCGTCCTCCGCAACAACGGCGGCGACCTTGTCCCCGATGAAGCGGACACGATCCGCGGACGCCAGGATCGGCTCATCGACATAGAGGTTTCCCGCGCGAATATCAGGGACATCGTCACCGGTCAGAACACCATGGACGCCGGGCAGCGCAAGGGCGCGGGAGGCGTCGATATTCGTTACGCGGGCGTGCGGAACGGGTGACCGTAGGTACTTGAGCCGGAGCGCGTTCGGCGGCGCCATATCAAGCGCATAGCGAGCGCGCCCGGTGACCTTATCCGGTCCATCGACTGCACGGACGGACTTGCCGATTACCTTGTATTCGGTCGTCATAGCGCCCCCAGGTGATAGCAGATTCGAGGTTGCCGCGTTTGTCTGTCTAAATTGAGTCTAACGCAACAGCGCTGAATCATCCCATATGGACGTGCTGCACGACGATGCCGAGGCCTGAAGCGCGTGAGAGCCGTCCGTCGACAGTCAGCAAAGGGACATTCCGGGTGCGAGCTGCAGCAACGTACAGAGCGTCATAGGCGCTGACATTCTGGTAGTGCTCCCAAGCCTGCCACGCAAGAAAGCGATGAGAGATTCGCTCAATAGGCCAAAGGAGCAAAGCCTCAATGGCCAGACGCGCTCTGGAGTCTTGCAGCCTTCCACTCAGTACCTGTCTCCGAAGTGTCGACAAGACTTCCGCGTCGATCATTTCAGGCGCGACAAACGTATCGCTAGCGAAAGTGTCGGCCAATGACTGGCCAAGAGGCGACCTCAGGAGATACTCAACCGCCACGGACGCGTCAACAACATAGTCACTCACCTACGGTTCTCTCCGCAAGTTCCGCCTCTCGCTCTGCGCGCGCCTCCGCAACCAGTGTTGCCCCATCGACTCCCAAGTCGATCGGTGGATGCTGAGCCAGGCGTTCGTGCCACTCAAGCCGCCTCAACTCCCGCTCCAATGCGGTGAGCACGATAGCGCTCATACTGGAGTTGCTCTTCTGTGCCAGATGCCGCAGCCGCTCGTGAACGTCTTCCGGCATATTCCGTATCTGTAGGTTAGCCATGCGCTGAGTTTATCATGCTCCTTTCATGCAGACATGATGCTGGAAACATGATACACAAACCCGGACGCCCAGGGTGACTGAAAGGATCCCCAGCGCCTTGCGTGCTGACGGGCAAAAGGGGCAACATGGGCGGGCGGCTGCCTCCGGTGGGTGCTGGCGTGGGGGGGGGCCGACAGTGCAAATCAACACAGTGTGGGGGTGCTACATGGCTGACTACGAGGGCATGATTGCGGACATCACGACGGTTAAGGGACACAACGGTGACGATATCCCGGCGTATTTCGCGAGGCCGCTCGGCCCCGGGCCGTTTCCGGGCGTGGTCGTAATTCACCACGCGCCGGGCTGGGATGAGTGGTATCGGGAGGCGACCCGCAAGTTCGCCCATCATGGCTATATGGCAATCTCCCCGAACCTTTACGAGCGCGAGGGGTCCGGCAGCCCGGATGATGTCGCCGCCGCCGTCCGCGCCGCTGGAGGCGTGGCGGACGATCAGGCCGTCGGCGATATCCTGGGCTCGCTGCAATTCCTGCGCTCCCTGCCGCAGACCAACGGCAAGGTCGGCGTCTTCGGCACGTGCTCCGGCGGACGCCACGCCTACCTCGCAGCCTGCGCCGGCGAGTTCGACGCCGTCGTCAACTGCTGGGGTGGCCGAATCGTCATGTCCGAAGACGAGATTTCAGAGAAGAATCCTGTCGCCCCCATCGACTACACCGAGAACCTGAGCGCGCCGATTCTGGGGTTATTCGGCAACGATGACATGAATCCCACGCAAGCTCACGTGAACGCGCTGGAAGAGGCCCTCAAGCAGCACGGCAAGCACTACGAATTCCACCGCTACGATGGCGCGGGACACGGATTCTTCTACTATGATCGCCCGAACTACCGCATTGAGCAGGCGCTGGACGGCTGGGAGAAGCTGTTCCACTTCTTCGCGCAGCACCTGGCTGCATAAGGCGTTGAGCATAGCCCCCTCTCCCTCGGGGAGAGGGTTGGGGTGAGGGGAAAGAGACATGTGTACCTGGATTGTTCAGACAGCAGAGGTGAGCGGCAGCGGCAAGTCCGCGGGGGGCTGGATACCGCTGACCAAAGCAAATGTGTGCTATGACCATCCCGCCCACGCGTTCATGGAGCACAGCGTCAACATCGACTTCGTGAACGAGAACGGGGGGATGAGCGAGCGCGTCGCCGTGGAAATCAGCGCGGAGTCGGCTCGGCAACTGGTAGGCGCGATAATTGCCGCCCTGGAAGAGGGCAGCAAAGAGCACGGAGACCTTCTCGCCGGCCTCCATGCCTGAAGGCACAAACGCCCCCGCCGCTTCCACGAATTCGTATCATGGATGTACATACCAACGAATGAATCGATAGTCCGCAGGTAGTGGCGCGAAAGGACAGATGACATGGTGAACGGAAGTGGAGACAGCGGAAGCCAGTTGCAGACGGCCACGCTTGGCGGCGGATGCTTCTGGTGCCTTGAGGCCGTCTATGAGTTGGTGAATGGCGTGGAGAGCGTCGTTTCCGGCTATGCGGGCGGACACGTGGCGAACCCGAGCTATGAGCGTGTCTGCACCGGAACAACCGGACATGCCGAGGTCACCCAGGTGACCTTTGACCCGTCGGTCGTCTCGCTAAGCCACCTGCTGGACATCTTCTTCACAATCCATGACCCGACCACGCTGAACCGTCAAGGGTATGACGTGGGGACGCAGTACCGCTCGATCATCCTGTATCACGATGATGGGCAGAAGGCGGAGGCAGAGGCCGCCATCAAGCGCGTGGCGGAGCAGGGCCTGTATCGAGACCCGCTCGTGACGCAGGTGGAGCCATTGGACATCTTCTATCCGGCGGAGGACTACCATCAGGAGTATTTCCGCAGCAACCCCGGCGCGTCCTATTGCCAGGTCATCATCGAGCCGAAAGTGGCGAAGTTCCGGGAGAAGTACCTGGCAGACCTGCGGGTCTAGACAACGGGCGGCACGTGGGAGGAGCGGACAAATGGAAGCCACGAACGAAGCGCAATATCGCGAAAAGCTCACGGACATGCAGTATCACGTGACGCAAGAGAAGGGCACAGAGCCACCGTTTACTGGCATCTATTGGAACGAAAAAGAGCCGGGCATCTATCGATGCATCTGCTGCGATACGCCGCTGTTTAGCTCCAAGACCAAATACGACTCGGGCACAGGATGGCCGAGCTTCTGGGAGCCGCTGGAGGGCGCAGTCATCAAGGAAGAGGAAGACCGCTCGTTCGGCATGGTCCGCACGGAAGTGATGTGCGGCACGTGCGGGGCGCACCTCGGGCACCTTTTCCCGGACGGCCCCGCGCCAACCGGCCTCCGTTACTGCCTCAATTCCGCTTCGCTTCGACTCGATACCGAATCCGACTAACGCCGCCCCGCAGGAGATATACTAAATGCGGCCCAGCGGGTCGAAAGGCGGTTTCCGGGACAATGGTAGCTAGCTTGAAGGTTCCCACGGCGATGCGGCGCATCACGGACGGCGTCGATCGCATTGATGTGCCGGCAGGTCGGCTCACGGACGCCCTCGATGTCCTAGAAGACAAGTTCCCGGGCATCAAGGCGCGGGTGCTGGACGACGTGACGGGGGACATTCACCCGTTCATCTCCATTTTCCTGAACGACAACGATATCCAATACCTGCGTGGCCTTGAGACGCACGTGAAAGATGGTGACGAGATCGTCATCGTGCCGGCAATCGCAGGCGGCGCGGCATGATCTATCGAAGACGCAGCGCTGACATGACGCAGACCCTGATGTGGGTCGGCGTTGTGCTGATCGTTCTCCTGCTGATCATCGCGGCATTTGAGACGCGCGAATCTCCCGGCAACGCCGACTAGCCCCTCATTCGACTGGACTTAACAGATCAACAGGCCCGGACTCCTTCAAAGCCCGGGCCTGTCGTGCGATCGCACCGTTTTTTCGGGCGGTGTACTGGGCGCTCCTTCCGTTCCACCCGCTCCACCATCCTGACAGCCGTCTTTCTGGCTTCGCGCGGCGGGGCATCGTGCGGGCGCCACTCACCGCCCTGTTTGCCTCGCTATGTCGGGGTGGCTGATCTGGTGCCGCTCAGCGGCTCAGCCGGTCCTCTCCACAGCGAGGCGCGCGTAAGGGAACTTACGTGTGACGTACTCCGCGTACAAACGCATCATTCGTCTTTCCTCCTTTACGCCGGCTCCCCCGGGGGCGCCGATTCTTCGGGGTCGAAACCCCTGCAAACGGCACTCTACGCATCAAAAGATAACGTGTCAACATTGTGCGTTTCTTCACGAATCGAAGCCGTTGACAGACATTAGCAGTACAGCGTCTTAAGAGGATGGAGGCCTCGGTTTCTTTGATGCGCTCCGAATGACAACGGGTTGGCGGGGTATGCTGGTAAGACGGTTTGGCCCGATGCTTATATCTGATTCGTAATGGCGCTTGCGTACACACTCGGATTGCGAGCCCTCAGCCTGGTGGGCGTGGTGCTCGTTGTCCTTGTACTGGTTGTCGTAACTCTTGGCGCGACGGGATTCTCCGACCGCATGTTGACGGCCATCGTCTCTGAGGAGATGCGGGGACAGCGACAGGCACTCGCCGAGACAATTCGAGACCCGGAACGCCTTGAAGAAACGCTGCGTGAACGACGCATCGACCTCGAAGAGTTTTACGGCCTCGACGATCCCTGGTACACACGGCTGCCGGCGATGGTTGGGCGCGTGCTCACGCTTGACCTTGGCTCGGCGCGCAACTTACGCAGTTTCGACGGCTCGTCACGTGTCACAGACATCGTGCTGGAGCGCGTGCCCTACTCAATGATGCTGGTGACAACGTCGCTCGTCATCACGGCAATCATCGGCTTATGGCTGGGGGCAAAGCTGGCAACACGCGTCGGAACGCGGAGCGACCGGCTAACATCCTACCTGGCTGCCGCGTCAAACGCCCTGCCCGCGTGGTGGGCGGGCATCTTGCTGATTCTCGTCCTCTCATTCCAGCTGCGGATATTCCCATCGGGCGGGCTGTACAGCTCTCCACCGCCGGAAGGGGAACTGCTGCGTTTCATGGATCTGCTCTGGCACGCGGCGCTCCCAGTCCTGACTTTGGTGCTCGTCTCCGTGGGCGCGTGGACATACGTGGTGCGAACCATGCTGCTGAATACGGCCCAGGAGTTTCACGTCACGGCAGCGCGGGCGCGTGGCCTGCCGGAGGGGCAGGTGATGCGGCGGCATATCCTGCGTGTCGCCGCCCCGCCCATCGCGACAAATATCATCCTTGCTCTCACCGGCTCCATCGGCGGGGCGATTCTGACAGAGACCGTATTCAACTGGCCCGGAATGGGGCGGCTCTACTTCGACGCCATCACCACGGCGGATGAGGCCGTCATCGTCGCGCTGACATTCATGTTCACGCTGATGTACGTCGCTGCGCGGTTTGTGCTCGAAATCCTGTACGTCGTTCTGGACCCCCGCGTGAGGTATACGGCGCAATGAGGCCGGGCGAGGCGCTTCGCGTCGTACTGCGATCAGGCTCAGGAAGGCTCGGTATCGGCCTGCTGGCCGTGCTCGTCTTCGTCTCCCTGCTGGTACCGTTCTTCTATCCGTTGGACTTCGGGCTGCGGTTCTGGAACAACCCCATCGCATGGGCGGACAACCCCAAAGCCGCCCCGCCCGCGTGGACTAACCTTGTCGGCGATCAGGCCCCGCGCCATCGTGTCTTCGACGCCGAGTCGCCATCACAGACCGTCGAGACCGGCCCCGCCACGACGCGTCTCTACTCGTTCACATTCGACCATGACTCCGAAACCCCGCCCACGTTCCTCTCCGTTTCCGTCGGTGAGGTGAGTTTCTACGACCGTCCGCCGGTGATCTCCATGTCGCTGGCGCGGCCTGACGGACTCACGGCAACGATTCTGCAGGAGGTTGTACGCGGGCAGCGTCCCGATGAAACGCCACCCGTCTCGCGATTCGCGGACGAGCCGCGCCGCATCTTCTTATCCGGTGACACGAACGCGCTGAC
This sequence comes from Dehalococcoidia bacterium, assembly GCA_009841045.1. Taxonomy (GTDB): domain Bacteria; phylum Chloroflexota; class Dehalococcoidia; order UBA6926; family UBA6926; genus VXMO01. Next base: position 25,806 of record VXMO01000059.1, on the reverse strand, counting down.
CGCGGCAACCGACTTTCTGCTGCAAGAATTCGGCCTGCGTCTGAGCGAAGCTGAGATACAGGGCAACCTGGAGGCGGCGCTGTTCGGCACGCCGACAAGCAGCGATGCCCCTGAGTTCGAGCCGCTCACCGGCGAATACACGGCGACCATTCGCGTCATCACTTACGATTCGCGGGACGCGGTGGAGAGCGTGCGATTCGTGGCTGCGGGCGGCGTGTTCGGCTTGATGGGAACGGACACGCAGGGACGCAACCTTGCCACGGGCCTGATGTTCGGGTTCCCCGTCGCGCTCATCATCGGCATTTCAACGAGCGTGGCAGCCACCATCCTCGGCACCTTCTTCGGCATCCTGAGCGGATTCTCCGGCGGCAGAACGGACACCATCATCCAGCGAGTGTCCGACGTTATGACGAACATCCCGCTGCTGCCGATCCTGATCTTCCTGATATTCGTTCTCGGCCAGAAACTGTGGCTTGTGATGACGATTCTCGTGATATTTGGCTGGCCGGGACTGACAATCATCCTCCGCTCGATGGTGCTGCAGGTGCGCTCCGGGCAGTTGGTGGAGGCCACGCAGGCGCTCGGAGCGTCACGATGGCGCATCATGTTCCGCCATGTCTTCTTCCAGATGGCCCCGTTCATCGTGGCGCAGATGATTTTCTTCACCCCGGCCGCCATCCTCGCGGAGGCAGGCCTGAGTTTCCTCGGACTCGGCGACCCCTCCCTGCCAACGTGGGGACAGATCCTTGAACAGGGATTCCGCACGGGCGCGATCTTTATCGGCTATTGGTGGTGGATACTGCCGCCGGGAATCCTCATTGTCATTACAGCGATGACCTTCGTTCTGCTCGCGTTGGCCATGGAGCCGGTGCTCAATCCTCGCCTGCGGGAGACGGCTGCATGAACGTGCAACAGTCACACGGCCAACCTCTCCTTTCAGTGCGCGATCTGCGCCTGTCATACGCGGCTGACCGCGGCGACGTGCGGGCCGTGGACGGCGTGTCCTTCGACCTTGAAGCAGGCCAGACACTGGCCATCGTCGGCGAGTCCGGCTCCGGCAAGACGAGCCTCGCTCTTGCACTGCTGCGTCTACTGCCGCGCAACACATCCCAATTCGAGGGTCAGATAACTCTCAACGGCATGGACTGCATGGCCCTCTCGGACGGCGATTTCCGAGACCGTGTGCGCTGGCGGCAGATTTCGATGGTGTTCCAGGGCGCGACGGAGTCTTTGAATCCCATCTACAAGGTGGGGCACCAGGTTCGGGAGGTGCTGACGGCGCGCGGCGACCAGTCACGCCAAGCGGCAGACGAGCGTACGCGCGAGCTGCTGGACATGGTGCGGCTGCCCACGGAGACGTTCAACCGCTATCCGCACGAACTCAGCGGCGGCATGAAGCAGCGCATCGCCGTGGCCTCCGCGCTGGCGCTCAATCCCACTCTCATTCTTCTTGACGAACCGACATCCGCCCTAGACGTTGGTGTGCAAGCACAGATCATGAACCTGTTCAAGCGGCTCAAGTCGAACTTGGGCGTCGCGTCAATCTTCATCAGCCATGACATCGCGCTCGCCAGCGACCTGGCGGACTACATCGCGGTGATGTACGCCGGGCGTCTCGTGGAGATCGGCCCGTCGGAGGACATTCTGGGCGCGCCGTCTCACCCCTATACACAGAAGCTGTTGGCAGCCATCCCGCGCCTGCGTTCTGACACGCCACTTGAGTTCATCCCGGGCGCGCCTCCGGACCTCTCCGATCCGCCCACAGGCTGCCGATTCCATCCGCGCTGCGAGTTCGCGATGGACAGGTGTCGCGTCGATGGCCCGCGCGAATTTGTCACGGCAAGCGGCCAGTCTCTAGCCGCGTGCTGGCTATTGGACGAGAGGACATCATGACCGTCCAACCGGAAATAGGCGCTGCCCCCATGCTCGATCTTCAAGACGTGGCCATGCACTTCAAGTCGCGCGGTCGGGGTTTCCGCACGACCACGGTGCGAGCGCTGGACGGCGTTTCGCTAACGCTGGATCGTGGCGAGACCATCGCCATCGTCGGTGAGTCCGGCTGCGGCAAGACCACGATGGGGCGTGTTTCACTGCGCCTGCTGGAGCCGACGGCAGGGCGCGTTCTTTTCGACAATATAGACATCACTGAGGTCAAAGAAAGCCGCCTCAAGGGATTTAGGCGGCGGGCGCAGGGTATTTTCCAGGATCCCTTCACCAGCCTCGATCCCTACATGACAATTCGCCAAATTGTCGAGGAGCCGCTCGTTATCCACGGGGAGGGGTCGGCCTCCGAACGGCTGGAGCGCGTGGAATGGGCGCTTGAAGAGGTGCGAATGCGCCCGGCCTCAGACTTCCTCGACCGCTTTCCTCACCTGCTGTCCGGTGGCCAACGGCAGCGCGTCGGCATTGCGAGGGCGTTGACGCTGACGCCTGAATACATCCTTGCCGATGAGCCGGTCTCGATGATTGACGCCTCAAGCCGCGCCGAAATCCTGGCCCTGCTCCGTGAGCTGCAGGAGCGACATCGCATCGGCTATCTGTACATCACGCATGACATCGCGACGGCGCGCCATTTCGCCCCCACGGCGACTGTCATGTACCTGGGTCGCATTGTTGAGCAGGGCCCAACGGCCGACCTCATCAGCAATCCTCTCCATCCCTACACACAGGGGCTCCTGAACGCCGTCCCGGAGCCTGACCCCGCGAATCGCCTCGCGGAGAGACCGGTGCTGCCAGGAGAAGCGCCGAGTCCGGCCAACGTGCCGAGTGGGTGCAGATTCCATCCGCGCTGCCCGGTGTTCATGGCCGGACTGTGCGACGTGGTCGAGCCGCCACTTGTGCAAGTGGAACTCGACCGCACGGTGGAGTGCCACCTTTACGGCGAGGAGGGACAGGCGCGGGCGGAGCAGGATGCAACAGAATCCGTATCTGAGAACGCCTAAATCGTTTGACGCTCCCCGTTGCGCTCGGCATAATTGCGTGGCGCGAGTGGTAGGAGCGTAGCTCAGTCCGGAAGAGCAACGGTCTCCAAAACCGTCGGTCGGGGGTTCGAATCCCTCCGCTCCTGCCAGCGCTCCACCCGTTCGCGGCAGGGCGCGCGCAGTGGGCTGGTCTTGCCGAGGTGGTGGAATTGGTAGACACGCTGTCTTGAGGGGGCAGTGGGCGAAAGCTCGTAGGAGTTCAAATCTCCTCCTCGGCACCACACCCGCTGGACAACGGCGCTATCATGGGTACTCTGTTAGGCGTCCGCAGGACGCGCAGCACGAGGCGACGTAGCCAAGTGGTTTAAGGCGGGGGACTGCAAATCCCCTATTCGTGGGTTCGAATCCCGCCGTCGCCTCCAACCTCTTACTCTTCCAGGGCCTGGATTACGCCGATGATGTTCCCCTCAGGGTCGATGAGGCCGCCGACCTTGATGCCAAAGCCGGGCACCTCTTCCGCCGGGCCCATCGACTTTCCACCCAGTTCCTCCGCGCGGGCCGCGTAAGCGTCGGCATCGTCCACCTGCATGTAGAGGCGGATGCCGGGGCGGTCATTCTCGTCCTCGGCGTTGTGGTTGTAGATCGCGCCATTTATACCCTCGTCGCCGTCCTTTGCGGTCACAAGGCCGTAGGACATTGGGTTGTCCGCATTGATATCCCAGTCAAACAGCGCCCCATAGAAAGCCTGCAGGGTCTGGGCATCACGGGCTGCGATTTCAAAGTGCGCGATCGGGCGGGGCATTCGATTCTCCTCTCCGTCTCTCAATCTGTTTCGCAACGGGCTTAGAAAAACCCGGCTATTCTCCTAGGTCACCGCCGCGTCTTCCAGCCTCAGGAAGCCCTGAGCGTCGAGCGAAAGATTGCTCACCCGTTCGGAGACGAGGATGTAGTCGGTGCCAAAGAAGAGCGGAAACGCAATCGCTTCCTGGATCATTCTCCGCTCAACCTCCCGATACTGCTCCAGGCGTCTCTCTCCGGCCGTCCTGGCCTGTTCCAGCAGTGCGTCGATCGCCGCAGAACCCGACTTCCCGTCATTGTTCGGCGACTCGGTATGGAAGAGCACGTCAAGGAAGTTGTGTGGATCAGGGTAGTCCGCCAACCAGCCGTATTCGTAGATACCGAACCCGACCTCCACGACGCGGGGCAGTTGATAGAAGTACGTGGGGCCAATAGATCGATACCGAATGCGGACGCCAAGATTGTCCTCCCACTGCCTGAAGATGGCGCGGTCAATAGCGGAGAGATCGCCGCCGAGCGCAACCACGATCACGCGTTCATCCTCATCGAGTTGTCCGAACTCGGTGCTGTCCAGGAGCTGCTTCGCGGCAGCAGGATCATATCGAATCTCTGCAATGTTCTCGTCATAACCGGGGAGGCCGGGGGGAATGAATCCGTGTGCAATCTTCACACCTGATGCGGCATGCTCTTCAAAGATTGCTTCACGGTCCACTGCCCACAGGAATGCGCGGCGCACGTCCGGGTCACTGAACGGAGCCTTGGTGTCATTGGGCCCGGTCACCGTATTGAAAGCCAGGTATTGAACACTCAGGGCATCCGTCTGGGTGATGTGGTCAATCAGCGGGCTTTCTTCTTCAACGAGGGAATCATAATCTCCCGACCCGAGCCAGGTGGTTGCATCAACAAAGCCCTCTTCTACCATCGCCGTGGAGAGCCCCGCGTGGAAACGGAAGACCAGGTTGCCAATTGAGTGCTGGGGGCCAAGATAGTTCTCAAATGCAGTTAGGTGCGCCGCTCGGGACTGCATGTAGTGCTCGAGCCGATACGGCCCGGTTCCAATCGCCGTGTAGTACCAGGGATCGGGCAGATCCTCTTCGTCGGCATCCTCGGTTTGCCCATCGTCAGAGGATTCCCCGTTCTCGTCTTCGTCCTCCACGAGGCGGGGGTCCGGAACCTCCGGCACGTTGGATTCCAGGACAACGTACGCGGAAGGATGCGAGAGCTTGGAGATGAAATAGCTCTTGGCCTCATCAATGGTAACGACGAGCGTTGAATCATCGACGGCCTCAAGGCCTGTGACGGAGTCGGCCTCTCCGGCGTGATATGCCTTCGCGCCGACGATGTCATCAAGGTAGCTGGCCGCGCTTCCGCCCACGGGCGGCAGGTTGCGGTTAAGCGCGCGCTCCCATGAGAAGATGAAGTCCTGCGCCGTGACGGGAGTGCCGTCATGGAACTGTGCTCCGTCCTTGATGGTAAACGTGTAGACGGTGCCATCCTCCGAGACTTCCCATGTGGCAAGGTCAGGCTCAGGAATCAGTTCGGAATTGAGGCGCACAAGGCCGCTGAAAATCTGGCGAATGTACTGCGATGACCCGGCGTCGGTTGACACCCCGGGATCCATCGTTAGCGGCCCCCGGTCCAGGTAGAGCACAAGTGTATCGTCTGCCGGCGCGCCAAAGGGCTGCGGGTCAACGGTGCGGATGCTGGTGGAGACGGATTCAAGAACGTCAAAATTCCGCTCATAGATCGTGCGCGGGGCCTGAGTTTGGATGCCCATGGCCATCGTTCCGCGGGCGACAAAGGTAACTGCGCCACGGTGTTCGTTGGAGCCGGTGCCGTAGCCGTAGAAGACCTGGTGGGCTTCCGAGCCATCGTCCAGGATGATGTCCGATTCCGTGATGGTGCGGAATCCGCTCAGGCCGGCAAGGGGGGCAATCTGCTCCTGCGCAACATCGGCCGGGTGCGCCTCTTCGGGCAAGAAGAGCACATAGCTTTCAGCCGTCAAGTCTTCAGTGCCCGTGTCAAAGATTGTGGCGACGCTTACGAGTCCGGTATCCGGTCGCGTGCCGGTCCAGTTTTCAGGTACCTCCACGGTGTAGCCATAAAGGTCATCCGTATAGGTTTTCAAATCGGATGGAATAAGTGCTTCCGTTTCATCGTCGTCATCCGTTTGAGTCGGTATGGCAGTGGGCGAGGAAACAGTTGGCTCAGGAGTAGCAGTGGCAGTAGCGATCGATAGCGGTGTCGCCGTTGGAGTGGGAGTCGCCGGTTCAACGGTCTCTGGCGTGCTTGTCGCCTCATCGCCGTTGCATGCGGCGACGAGGACAATGAGTCCGATGGCAATAGCAAAAGCCAGGACCAATGAGCGCGGCGCGCTCAACCCGCCGAAGATGTGTGACACGTACTCAATCCTCCTGTGGACTGGTTCCCGGAAAGCGGCCAAATGATGCGAAATCGACGTTCCACCCATTATGATACGAGTCGGGTTCCGCGACCAACAGACCATCCCGGGGCCGACCGTTCGACAACACGCGCAACGCACCGGGACAATCCCATGGAGGTACTAAGCACATGCGGCGGAATCCATCTCGATTACTAGTACTAACGGCTATCATTGCCATCCTGTTAGCAGTCTCCCCGGCCGGCTTTGTCGGAGCGCAGGAGGGCGAGCGGCAGACGACCGGTTCGCCGGGCATTCTTACACCGGACTATCCGTATCTGGCGCCGGACGTGCTCGCATTTCGAGATCAGACCGCCCGCTACCTGTCCGGACGCGTTTCATTGATGGCGCAGGGGCTGGACGCAGACTCGGAGAGCATAGGCGGTGAGGGGCAGACTGGTCCCGTCGCCTCCGCGCAGGGCGCGCCTGATTCGCAGGGCGGCGTCCTCGTCCCCTACCGCGATCCCTCGGCGCGCTTCAGCCGCAACATCCTGATCCCGACGGACTTCAGCGCCGCCCCCATACAGACGGAGCCGCATCTGGCCGTGGATCCGCTCGATCCCGACCATATCGTCGCCGGCATGATCGACTACAACTTCCCGGGCACCAGCATGTACGTGACGTATGACGGCGGCGTGACGTGGGAGGGTCCGGCCGTAATCAAGCGCCCACGTGAGGAACTCGGCGCGGGCGGTGACCCCGTTCTGGCATTCGACCGGGACGGTTCTGTCCACAACACCTTCATCTCTCTGGACATCGAAGAGTTCACCGTCGGCAACCTGTTGGGGTCGGCGGTTGTCTCCAGCATGGCGCTAAGTTCCTCCAGTGACGGCGGATTCACGTGGACACAGGGAACGCCCGCCGTCAGGAGCGGAGTAACGTCTGAGTTTGAAATCGACTCTCTTGGCCGAACCCGCGGAACCATCTCCCTCGGGTTCCTCGACAAGCCGTGGCTGGCCGTGGGCCCCAACCCGAATGATCCGGACTCGGACATCATCTACATCTCCTACACCCACTTCAACACGACGTACCGCATCCGCTATACGGACGAGTTGGCATTCCTCAGCGACCCCGTCCTTCAGACCACCATTGAGGTCGTCAGTTCAGAGGACGGCGGCATCACTTGGTCTGATCCCGTCATCGTCAGCCCCATCATTCGGCAGGTCTTCGAGTTCGGCAATTCGGACCAGGTGACCCTCCAGGACAACCCCGAGGCCCTGCAATCGCCGGACGCGATCCCCGGTGGGCAGGTCATCGAGAGCCTCAAGCGCATCGTCCAGGGCTCCTATGTGGCGACGCATGACGATGGAACGGTCTACGTCTCGTGGATGGACTCCTCTGATGACGGCCCGTTCGAAGGGCTGGCGCAGATGTACGTCGCGAAGTCTGAGGATGGCGGCGATACGTTTGAAAGCGGACGACAGGCCGCGAGCTACCTGGAGTTGGGCTTCTCGCCTAGAAGCAGCTTCTACCGATTTTGGGGTTCGGCATTCTCACGGATAGCCGTCGGGCCGAACGAGGAACTGTACGTAGTGTTCTCCGCCGCGCCGTCCGGCGACCCGTCCGATGACGCGGACGTGCTGATGATCCGTTCCATGGACGAGGGACGCACGTGGAGCCGCCCGCCTTTGCGGATCAACGATGACCGCACGTCCGGCATTCAGTTCTTCCCGGCCGTGGATGTTTCGCCCGATGGCAAGATCCACGTCATGTGGGCTGATACGCGTGATGATCCCGGAATCGACCTCCGCTACCACATCTATTACGCCGTGTCCGAGGACAACGGAGAGTCGTTCAGCATCAACTCCCGCGTCACGGACTCCGCGTCCAACCCAAACTACGGCTTCCCCGGCGGCCAGTTCATTGGTGACTACATGGCGATTGCCGCCACCGACGAAGACGTCTACCTCGTGTGGCCGGACACCCGCTTGGGAGAGTTCCAGGGCACGAACCAGAAGATCGGCTTTGCCCGGATGCGCCAGATGCCCAGCCCGTCCATCTTCCTCTCACCGGCGCGCGGCGCGTCCGCCACAACCGTGACGATCCAGGGGTTCAATTTCCAAGCCGACCAGGACATCTTCATCCTCGTCAGCGGCGTCCTCGTATCCACAATCGAGTCGAATGATGAGGGACGATTCACAACGCAACTTTTCTTCCCCACCGCTGGCGAGGGGCCGCAGAGCGTCGCCGTTTTCGACGCCTCCGGCAACTCCGCCACCGCATCCTTCTACAATGAGTTCGGCTTCGATAACCTGCAGGAAACCGCCGCGGACATCGCGGATATCAAGGCCGCGTTGAGTTCGGACACTCTGGCCACCATCCAGGAGGCCTTGGAGCGTATTGAGTCCAGTGAAACGGGCGATGATGACTCGTCAGGCGGATGCGGCACGGGCAACGCAACTGCGGACATGGCGCTGGTAGGCCTGCTCGCTTTGGGCATCATCGGCGCTGCGCAGCTGAACGCGCGCAGACGCCGCCGGGCAAACAACAATGACGAGGTCGAGTCAGATGCTTAATCTCAGGCTCCCACTCATTCTCAGCCTCGTGCTGATGCTCGGTCTCGTGGCCGGGAGCGGCGCTGCGTTCGCTCAGAGCGGTGATGACTACCGCCCGCCCCATGACCGACCCGGCCCCGCTGTGGACACCCTCCACTACCGCTCGTTCAACGTTGACCTCGCGCCGCAGGAAATCCAGCGAGATGAGATGGACATGTACATCTTCAATCTCAAGACGGACGCGGCACAGGCCCTGCGTGGCGATGATTCCATTGAGTTGTACGAGGCGCCGGCATCCACCATCTCGCTCATCCTGAACCCTGCCCCCGCGCCGGAGGGGCAGCTCAACCCGTTCTCCCTGCCAGAGGTGCGGCGCGCGGTTCAACACCTCGTCAACCGTGAGTTCATCGCCCAGGAGATCTACAAGGGCCTCGCCCGCCCCATGCAGACCCACGTCAACCCGTTCGACTTCGATTACACGGTCGTTGCGGAAATGCTGGCGCGGCAGGACCTGTCCTATGATCCGGAGCGGGCGCGAGCAGCCATCGCCGACGCGATGACGGCGGCGGGCGCAACGATGGTGGACAGCGCGTGGAACTACAACGACGAGCCGATCCGCCTGCGGTTCATCATCCGCGTTGAAGATGAACGTCGCGAGGTGGGCGACCTGATCCGCGCCGAGTTGGAGCAGGCAGGGTTCCTGATCGCTCCAATCTACCATCAGTTCGCCCCGGCCATCCTCACCGTCTACAGCACTGACCCCCAGCTCTTTGAGTGGCACGCCTACACGGAGGGATGGGGACGCGGCGCGGCGGAACGCTATGACTCCGCCACCATCAACCAGATGGCCGCCCCGTGGCTCGGCAACATGCCCGGCTGGCAGGAAACCGGCTTCTGGCAATACGAGAACGCGCGGATTGATGACCTCGGACAACGCATCTTCCGCGGCGATTTCCAGAACCGCGAGGAACGCGACGCCCTCTACCAGGAGGTCACGCGCCTCTCGGTCGACGAGTCCGTCCGCGTCTGGCTCGCGACAATCCTGACGACATTCCCCGCCAACTCGAACATCCACGGCGTCACGCAAGACGTGGCGGCCGGCCCGAAGCTCCAATGGACGTTCCGTGAGGCGTATGTGCCGGATCAGGACACGCTCACCGTCGGCCACCTGTGGGTCTGGACGGAGCGCAGCACATGGAACCCCGTCTCCGGCTTTGGCGATGTCTACAGCGCCGACGTATGGCGCAACCTGGCTGACCCCGCGATGACGCGGCACCCCTTCACTGGCCTGCCCATACCCATGCGCGCCGACTATGAGGTGGAAACTGCGGGGCCGGGCGCAAAGATGCCCGTGCCCTCCAACGTTCAGAGATGGGACGCGGACGCCGGAGAGTGGGCCAGTGTGGGCGATGGCGTGGAGGCCACGTCCAAGGTCACGTTCGACTACAGCAAGTTCTTCCAGGCCCCGTGGCATCACGGCGAGCAAATCACCATGGCCGACCTTGTCTATGACATCTACCAGACCTTTGACATGGTCTACGGCCCGGAGAAGTCGCAGGTCGAGTTCGCTCTTGCAACAACCGCCAAGCCGCTGCTCGATACCGTCCGCGGCTTCCGCGTGCTGGATGAGAACCGCATTGAGGTCTACGTCGATTACTGGCACTTCGTGGACGACTACATCGCGGAATACGCGGTGCCCGGCGGCATGACCATGCCGTGGGAGGTGCTCGCCGCGATGGATGACGTGGTGTTCAACCAGCGCCGCGCCGCCTACAGTGACACCTCAGCCCAGCGATTCGGCGTGCCGTGGCTCAGCCTTGTGCAGGACCGCGACGCCCGCACCGTCGACCGCACGCTTGGACAGTTCGAGCGCGATGGGTTCGTACCCATGGCCGCCCTCACCATCGGCGGCCAGTCCCTCGTGACGGAGCAGGAGGCGCTTGAACGCTACCGCGCCGCGCAGGCGTGGTTCGACGAGCGCAGCCTGATGGTGATCAGTAACGGGCCGTTCTACCTGGAACGATTCGATCCGCCCGCGCAGTTCGCCGAACTCAAGGCGTTCCGTGATGAGAACTACCCCTTCAGCCCCGGCGACTGGCACTTCGGCTCGGCTGAGCCCATCAGCATAGAGACCGGGAGCGTGGGGAGCATCGTCATCGGACAGGACTATAGCGTTGGTTCGGTGGTTGACGGGCCTGGCAACCTGGGCGTCCGCTACGTGTGGTCGGACCCCGCCACAGGCAACGTCGTCAAGACCGGTGACGCGGACATCGCGGAAAGCGATCCGCCGCAGGCAATCGTTCGCCTCTCCGCGTCCGAAACCGCCGCGCTCGTCCCCGGGCTCTATCGCCTCTCCATCACCGCCTACAGCGATCAGCTCTCAACCGTCTCCGAACGCGTTCTGACCGTGGAAGCCTCTGCCACCGGCACAGCAACCGGCGACGACGGCGGCACAGCAACCACAACAAACGGCGAGGATGAAGACGACGGCGCGGGCGGCTGCTTCGCCGGTGCCCCCTCCGCAGACCTCCTCCTCCTCGGCGGCCTCCTGGCAGGCCTGGTGGGCATCTCAAGACGGCGGCGGGGGCGAGGACGTTCCACCGACTAGCTGGTCATCAAATAGGCTTGCCGCTTGGTTCCATGCCCACACCTAAGGGGATGAGAAGCCCAGAACGCGCTAAACTATACCGAACATGACTCGCGCGCGTTCGGCGATACGTGACGACGCCTCTGCCGATGCCCTTTCGACGGAAGACGGCCCGGCGGCTGTTCCGTCACGCGTGGCGTTCCATGAGCTTGAGTCCCAACTGAAGGCGCGTCGGTTACCTGCGGAGCGCATCGAGGCCATCCGTGAGGCATTCGATACGGCTGAACGCGCCCACCTGGGACAGTTCCGCAAGTCCGGCGACCCTTTCATATGCCACCCCCTTGAGACGGCGCTCATCTTGACGAACATCGAAATGCTGGACGCCCCAACTCTGCAGGCGGCGCTCCTGCATGATGTCGTCGAAGATTCCCCCATGACGCTTGATGAGATGCGAAAGAGTTTCGGCGCGGAGATCGCTGAACTCGTGGACGGCGTCACCAAGCTCTCACGCCTCGCCGCGCAGCCACAGCAAAGCACGGGCGCCGAGGCGGCTGCCCTGCCGTCACAGGCCAGCGTCTACCAGGCCGAGAGCCTTCGCAAGATGTTCCTCGCCATGGCGCAGGATGTCCGCGTTGTGCTTATCAAGCTGGCGGACCGCCTCCACAACATGCGGACGCTGGACGCGCTCGCGCCGGATCGCCGTCACCGAATCGCCTTGGAGACCCGAGATATCTACGCCCCGCTCGCCCATCGGCTCGGAATCGACAGCATCGAGTCGGAACTCAATGACCTGTCGTTCTTCCACCTTGAGCCTGCGCGGTATCGGCGGGTTTCATACCTCGTGGCCGCGCGGCTAACCGAACGCGAGACGGGAGTCCGTGAGGCGCTGACGACTCTGACGGAGACCCTGGCCGAACAGGGATACAAGAACGTTGAGATTTCCGGCAGGACAAAGAGCATCTACAGCATCGCCCAGAAGATGGAGCGCTATCGAGAGATCGGGCGGGATTTCGAAGATATCAATGACCTGCAGGCCGTGCGCGTGGTTGTGAAGGACGTGCAGGACTGCTACGGCGTGCTCGGCATCATCCACGGCATGTGGCGGCCCTTGCCCGGCCAGTTTGACGACTACATCGCCAACCCGCGCGAAACAGGCTATCAATCGCTGCACACAACCGTCGTCACGCCGGACGGCAACACGCTGGAAGTGCAGATCCGCACGGCGGACATGCACCAGATGGCGGAATACGGCATCGCGGCCCACTGGCGCTACAAAGAGGGCGCGGCGGGCGGTGAGTTCGATGACCGCATCGCGTGGCTGCGGCAGCTGCTGGATTGGCAGCGGGACGTGATTGGCGCGCAGGAATTCGTCGATCAGCTGAAGCACGAGATTCTTGTCGACCAGGTCTATGTCTACACGCCAAAGGGCGATATTCGGGAGTTGCCCGCAGGCTCCACCCCCATAGACTTCGCCTTCCGCATCCACACGGACGTCGGCTATGGAACGGCCGGAGCCAAAGTTAATGGCCGCATGGTCTCGTTGAGTTACACACTCAAGAACGGTGACACCATTGAGATCATCCCGTCCAAGAACGAGAAGGGGCCGAGCCTTGACTGGTTGAACCCGGACCTCGGCTATGTGCGCACGGAGTTGGCGCGCTCCAAGATTCGACACTGGTTCCGCGTTCAGGAGCGCTCAGAGAGCGCCACGCGTGGTCGCCAACTGCTGGATCGTGAGACGCGGAGGCTCGGCGTGCAGCTTGACCCACAGCGCCTTGCGACGCTCTTCGGCTACCAGACGGCAGACGAATTCATCCTCGCGCTGGGAACGGGGCAGGTTGGCGTCAATCAGATTGCCACCCGCATCGCGCCACCAAAGGAAGAGCCCGAAACAATACAGATCCGCCCCTCCAGCGGAGAACTCGCCGTGAACGTGCCCGGACTCGGCCCCACCCGGGCCCGCTCCGCGACCTGCTGTCGCCCGATGCCGGGCGAGGAGATCGTCGGGTTCATCACGCGTAACCGCGGCGTCACGGTGCATCGATCCGACTGTGACAGCGTGCTCAACGAAGACGAGCCGGAGCGGCTGATGGACGTGAGCTGGCCGGATTTCGAGCAGAAATACCCGTCCACCGTCGTCATTTCCTCGCAGGATCGCGTCGGGCTTTTGCGCGACATAACAACGCTTGTTTCAGCCGATCAGCTCAACATCACCGGAGTGCGCGATAGACACAATGCGGATAGGACGGTTACGATAACCCTCACGGTTGAAGCCAGCGGACTGCCGCAGGTCAGCCGGATGATGTCCCGGCTTGAGGATTTGCCGGGCGTCATAAACGTCTATCGGACATCGCCCCACGGCAAACAACGCAAGGGATAACTGGCAAGGAGCGAATAAGCAACGTGGCAAAGGGAATCTCGGCGGCGAAGGCACATCGACGCTCTCTCAGGAAGCGCGACGTGAATCGCCACCGGAATCGCACAATCAGGACGCTCATCAGGCGCGCGCGTGAAGCCATTGAGGACGGAGCGGAGGATGCGCAGGACACCGTGAACCGCGCCATGGTCGCCTTGGACCGCGCAAAGGGCAAGACCCTGCACGGCAGGAACGCCGATCGACGCAAGAGCCGCCTCGCCCGCCTTCTGAACAGGGCAGCGGCAGCCTGATCTCCTCCGGCATGCGGATGGTCAATATGTCCACACACACTGACGGGACTCCCCGGTTATGTGAGCAGAATCACGTGCCGGGGTGGCGGAATGGCAGACGCGGCGGACTTAAAATCCGCTTCCCCAAAAAGGAGTGTGGGTTCGAGTCCCTCCCCCGGCACCACTCAAGAAACAACGCGATGACGCCATAGGTTCTTTCCACAGGAACATGTCCAGGGACAAGATACGCATCCTCCACACATCGGACGTGCATATCGGCGCGTTCACGGAACGCTGGTCGCCGCAGCCGCGCAAGTGCCTGCACGCGTTCAAGATCGTGGTGGATCGCGCGCTTGAGGAGAAGGTGGACGCCGTCCTCATCGCAGGCGATTTCTTCGACCACAACCGCATCCGGGCAGACGTAGCCGACTATGTGATGGAGCAGTTAGAACGGCTCCCAATGCCGACGGTCATCCTGCCCGGCAATCATGATCCTCTTGAACAGAACTCCGTCTATTGGCGCATGGACCTTGAGGGACGTACTCCCAACGTCTACCTGATCAAGGACCCGCAGGGCGAGACCGTGACATACCCCGAGCTTGGCCTCGCCGTCTGGGGCAAGCCGCATATCAGCTACGACGACGTGGATCTCTATCCCCTCAAGGAACCACCCCCGCGCGGGCCGGAGCCGTGGCAAATCGTCATCGGACACGGTCATTACGTGCGTGACGCGGCGGATGCAGGGCGTTCCTACCCCATCTTCCCGGAAGAGATTGCCAGCTGCGGACGCGACTACGTTGCGCTCGGCCACTGGGACGCCCACATGGACATCAGTGAAGGAAACGTGGTGGCATACTACCCCGGCTCCCCCACGTGGGTGGGCCTGTCCTCCCTCGTCGAGTTCTCAGACCCGGACGGCGCGCGCTCCGTCACCGTAACCTCCTTCCCCGTCTCGCCCTAGCGCTTTTTGTCATTCCCGCGAAAGCATGTCCCGTACCCCGATACGGGGCGGGAATCCAGTGCGGCGCGTAGCGCTACCTACCTTGTCATTCTGAACGCCAACCCTGTCATTCTGAGCGCAGCGAAGAATCTAAAGACTCATCGGGCAAGCATGTAGAAACGCGCAGCCCCCGTTCACCCTGAGCCTGTCGAAAGGCCTCCATGTGACATCACCGGTTGCGCCACGTGGCGCAACCGCGCTACAACCCCCTCAGACAGTAAGGACACGACCGAATGGGGGAACCTGCCATGACAACGATGAATGACCATGAGACCACCAACGAGGCTGGGGGCGTGAATCAAGATGACGCCCCGCACGAGAGTGATGAGCCCACCTCAAGCGACCAGCCAACCATCGAAGCCATGCAGGCAGAACTCGCCGCGCGCGATGAACGTGTCTCAGCGCTGGAAGAGCACCTAATCACACTGGAACGGGAACTCTCGACCACGGTCTCGCGCTACCGCCTCGCCCTGCTGGACACTGCACCCGAAGTGCCCGGCGACCTGGTCAGCGGCACAACGGCGGAAGAACTGGAGTCATCGTTGGCAAAGGCGAAGGGTGTCGTTGAGCAGGTGCGAACGCGGCTGTTGGAGGGAATGGAGTCCGAGAGTCGGGATACAGAGCAGCCCGGCCCGGGCATTCCGGCAGGCGCTCCACCACACACCCTCAACGACGGTTCAGCAGACCTCACCGCCCGCGAGAAAATCACCCTCGGCCTGGAAAGGATGTAAGGACGACGGTTCACTATGAAAAGGAATCGCGAATGTCGGGCCTATCGGAAACTAGTTGAGTCATTGCGGCAAGTGCATCTGTCACTTGCGAGTATGAAGAGAGAATCATCTCGCCTTGATTCGTCTTGAGCAAAACTTCAACTTCACTGACTCTGCTGCCGATAGTATTCACGTCGGTATCTAGCACTTGGGCTACTTCTTGCTGCAACCCATCCGCAATGCCGGACACCATTTCAGATCCGATTTCAAACCTCTGGTCGTTGCTCAATTCCTCATAAATGTCCAGTGAAGTCGAAGCAGTAGGCTCGGCTGCGTTTTCGGGCCAGTCAAACTCCACACCATACCGACGGAGGACTGACGCAACACGCTCGAATGTGACATGAAACAACTCGACACCGAAACTCTCCATGAGAGCTTGAGAGGGTGCGGACCAGCGACCTGCCAGAACAGCTATGGATTTGCGAATAGTAGGGTGGGATTTCCGAAGGTTGTAATGCGCTACACACAACCAACTGCCTTTGTCTCTATTGTGCTTCGTGTACCTGATGTATTTCGGATCGATCATGATCACGGGCCGGTCATCGCTGTCAAAAATCACGGCGTCGATCTGATAGTCGTTTCCTG
Organism: Dehalococcoidia bacterium; assembly: GCA_009841045.1. Lineage (GTDB taxonomy): Bacteria > Chloroflexota > Dehalococcoidia > UBA6926 > UBA6926 > VXMO01. The sequence goes on along the minus strand of VXMO01000059.1, from coordinate 9,564 downwards.
TCCCGTTTCGGAGTTTTTGGGGGCGGATATTATAGCCACGAGACTCAACAGTGGAGCGAAGGGCTTCACGGACTGCTTCCTCAAAAAGTTTCCCCACAGCCTCGCCTAAGGCACTAGCGGAGTTTCTCGGCATGTCAAGTATTCCTATTTGACTAGAGTAAGCACACTTTCGCGAAGAGGAACTTTGTGCCGCTGGGGGTTGTGTCCCCACTTGCCACCGCGAGTGCGCAACTCTTCAACATCATAAGTGTGGAATCCTGTGGCCAAGCCAAGCCGCCCAAGTATGTGCTCAGTGGCGACATGCACTCCGTATGGCGCGGAGTCACCGACGACGAGCACGAAGCGCCCTCCCGGCTTTATGGCTCTGGCCGTGCTCTGCATGACCTGAAGCATATCCTCGAAATAGCCTGCAACAACGTAATCGTAGGTCTTCTTTCCCCTCTTGATGGCTCGCATTTCTGTGAGTCGGTCGATGATCTCCGACAGGTCGGCGTGAACATCGGGGGCTACAGAACGAATTCCAGGGCACTCTCGCACCCCATTCATCGCTGACATTGAAACTTGTGTTGTTGCCGCCATGACAAGATGGTCACGAATCTCGCGGGAAATATCGGCCCATGACGACATCTCTCCCCAGAAATAAGTTTCAAGGCGTGTACGATCCGCATAGTCATAGTTATTCAAATAGGGTGGAGAAGTAACCACTAAATCCAGAGCTTCATCTCCGGTATATTCGTCAAAATGACGGGCATCACCAAGCAATACATGGTGGGAAGAGAAGGGTATCGCTAACTCCTGAACGTGGTGAAGATCGTCTAGCATCTTATGGCATTGGGTCTGGAATTCAGTTAGGGCATGGCGCTCCACCTTACGTTCCGCATACTTGCTGGGGGCAATATAAGGCCACCCTGCCCCCGCAGTCGTGACGACCCTAAGAGTTGCGGTGAGAGCCAACTTCAGGAATTCACGGGACTCGTTATTCAAATCTGAGTCACCAATTGTTTGCCTCAGGGCAGCAAGCTGTTGCAGGTTCCCGTCACTAAAGCACTTGTAGACAAGGTCCGGCCAGATACCCTGATGCTTGGCATTTTTCGCTAGCATGCGTGCTTCGGTGACCACTTCTTCGACGTACTTGGCCAGAAGGGCAAGATCATGATTAATGAAGAGTTTTGTTTGTGCCACCCAATGTACAAACCTATGGGCCTCAACCCCAATTGAATGGACACCCAGCATACGTGCGGCGAGTGACGTGGTACCTGTGCCTAGAAATGGGTCGCCAACTATGTCCCCAGAACCTATGCCGTGTTGGTTGATCTTTGCTTCAACGAACTTATGGGAGTACCCGGCAGGGTAAGTGAACCAACGATGTACGGGAGCCTTAAGGCTGTCCTTAAATGAGCCGTAGTCCTGCTTGTCATCATGTTCCGTGGGTGTAGGAGGATTAGAGGAGTGAGTAGACTTTGCTCTGGTATAGATGCCTAGTGACTGCTGTTCCCTTACAACTGCAACATCCTCTTTGCTGGTGTGCATAGGATGGTCGACTGGCACGCTAACTACATCATGTGCGGCCATGAAGCCCCCTTCACCGCTCAGTACAAATGTACCGTAACTGTAGCACAAAACGACGGGCTGGCCGCATCATCGCCAGCCCGTCGTTGAGGGCAAAGAGTAGAGTGGTTCCCCTACCGCAGGTTCCCCTGCAGCTCCTCGATGGTCTCCTCAGCGCCGTTGACCATGTCCATGAGGATATCGCGCGCGGGCCTGCGCTCCTTGAGCATGCCGCCGATCTGGCCGGACGGATTGCCGATTAGATCAAGCCTGCCCGCCTTGCGCGCGGCCTTCGTGAACGGCTCCTGGATCAGGCCCTGAAGCGGCATCGGGAGCGCCTCAAGTCCGGAGGCCGCCCACTTCAGCTTCACGGCGTTCTGATACGCCCGCTGCTGCTTGCCGGACGAGAACTTGCTCGTCGTGAATTCATCGGAGCGCGCGCCCAGAATCTGGTCCTTGTGCGCGTCCGGGATGTTGTTCTCCTCCGCCACGAGGAACGCCGTGCCGACCCAGACGCCCTGCGCGCCGAGCGCAAGCGCCGCGGCGACGTGCCGCCCGCTTCCGATGCCGCCCGCGGCCAGAACCGGTCGCGGGGACACTTCATCAACGACCTGTGGCACGAGCACGAACGTGGAGATGTTGCCCGTATGGCCGCCCGCCTCCGTGCCTTGCGCGGTGATGATGTCCACGTCCGCGGCAACCTGGCGCTGCGCGTGGCGCACCGCTCCGGTCATGCCGATGAACTTCATGCCCTGTGCATGGCCCTGCTGGGTGAACCACTCCGGCGGCTCGCCCGTCGCGGCGGCGAACAGCGGGACCTTGTTGTCCAGCACGATCTCGATCTTCTTGCGCAGCAGCTCCGTGGACATCGGCGGCTGCTCGGAGACTTCCTCCGCCTCGAACCCATATTCCTCAATGAGTTCCTGCACAAGCGCGACGTGCTGCGGATATTGCGGCGCGACCTGCGCATACAGTTCTCTGTTGCTTGTGGCGGTTACCTCGGCGCGCGTGGCGGGAACGAGGAAATCCACACCGTACGGCTTGTCTCCGACGAGCGATTGAAGTCGCCGGATACCCTCGTCCATCTCATCCAGGTTGCGGAAGTTGTCGCCGAGCACGCCGAGCGCCCCAGCGTTGCTGATCGCGGCGACCATCTCGACGGGTGTTGGCGCAAGATCCTGGCTGCCGCCTACGGCCATGCCCGCCAGGAGTATCGGGTACTCCATGCCTAGCATGTCGCACAGCGGTGTATGTAGCCTGTTTGCCATTGTGTCCTCCCTTAATCCTCTACTTTGCAGTTTTCCTGTCTGAAATTATGCCTCCACAGAAAGTAGCTGGGTGCTGTCTCTCTGTCTGGAACTATGCTTCCTCTCAAAGTAGCCCGCTAATGTGAACGGTGTTTAAAACTAGCGCAGGTTGCCCTGCATCCGCTCGATGGTCTCCTCGGCCTCATTGACCATATCCAGCAGGATGTCGCGAGCCGGCCTCCGGGCCTTGAGCATTCCGCCCACCTGCCCGGCGCTAGCCGCGTCGATGTCTAGGCGGCCGGCCGCTCGGGCGCCCGCCTGTAGCGGCTCCATCAGGATGCCCTGCAAGGGCATCGGCAGCGGCTCCATCCCGGAATTCGCCCACGCCTCCTTGATGGGAGTCTTGTAGCTGCGCGCCTGTTTGCCGCTGCTGTACCTGCTCAGCGTGAAGTCTTCTGAGCGCGCGCCGAGAATCTGATTCTGATGCTCCTCAGGAATGGCGTTTTCCTCGGCGACAAGGAACGCGGAGCCGATCCATACGCCTTGCGCGCCAAGCGCCATCGCGGCGGCGATCTGCCTGCCGGAGCCGACGCCCCCCGCCGCGAGTATGGGCGTGGGCGCAGCAGTCTCAGCCACCTGCGGCACCAGCGGGAACGTGGCGATGTTGCCGGTGTGGCCCCCTGCCTCCGTGCCCTGGGCAATCATGAAATCGACGCCCGCCGCCTTCTGCCGCTGCGCGTGCCGCACTGCGCCAACAACGCCACCAACCTTCATGCCGTGAGCGCGCGCCACATCCATAATCATGGCGGGGTCGCCAAGACCGGCGACAAAGACCGGCACGTTGTGATCGGCGACGACCTCGAATTGGCGGCGGAGCAGGTCCGGCGACATGGCCTCTGCGTCATCATCGGTAGGAGGCACATCCGGCAGGTTGTGCTCTTGCATCAACTCTTTGACGAAGCCGACGTGCTGCGGATGGTCGCGTTCCAGCCGCTCCCGAACCATCGCCTTGGTGTCCTGCGCCCCCATCTCCGCCATGGTGGCGGGCAGCAGCAGGTCGATGCCCAGCGGTCCGCTCGAAAGCTGCTTGAATTCACGGATGCAACGATCAATCGTGTCCGGCTTGCGGCTGCCGCATCCCATAACGCCGAGTCCGCCTGCCTCTGTGACTGCCGCGGCGAGCCGGGGCGGGCTGGGCATCCGGTCATCCATGCCAAGCGACATTCCGGCCAGCAGAATCGGGTACTTGATGCCAAGTAAATCAGTTAACGGTGTCTTCAGTCGATCCATGGTCTCATCCCCTCTCCCCAGATCATCACACCGTGCGCGGGCAGCGTCTTACCCCGCCGCGCTTGCCGCCCAACCCACACGACAGGCGACGGCTTATGGTAAACCCGCCATGCCCTCCCCGCAACCTCTTTGAACGTCGCACAATCCTCAATCAAGCAATAGGTTGAGTCGCTGCCTTATGTTTTACAGACTCAAAAGACTCTCGGGGGCGGCCGAGCGGGCCGCCCCCCAGAAACAACTACACCTGCAAGAGAAGTTTTTTTTTATTTAAGTGGCGTTTTGGCGCTGATTGCGGCCGATGTAGCCGACAACCACCATCTTGCGCTCCTCGTCCCAGGCGAAGGCCAGGCGAATCTGCCCCGGCGTGCGTCCGGTGCCCCGGCCGATATGCTCATTCAGGATGTACTTCTCCCCGTCATCAATCGTGTGGTAATCGGAGCGGTACTTGCCGGGTGCCGCATCAGGCTGGAACGGGCGGTACCGCCAACCGCACGTGGTAAACAGTGAGACATCCAGGTTGCTCACGGACTTCTCGCCCGTCTTGGAATTGCGATACGTCGTGGCCAGCCACTCCAGCGCGCTGTACACCTGGTTTGGCTGATCGAAATACATCTTACGATCCGATGTGTTGTTGAGGGCGAACCGCAGCTCGTCGGGCCATCGATTCTCAACGAAATCCAGCACGGAAGCCACGTCACCAAAGTCCGGAGGAGAAGCGAGCGTCTCTTGCGTTTCAACGTAACTGGTGACAACCTCTGCTGTCTCATCAGGAAGATCGGTTTGTTCCTGCTTTAGGGCCTCGTATCCCCTCTGCGCCGCTTCGGCAGCCGTATTCAGTTCTGTAATCTGCTTATTCGCGTCGTCCTGAACCGACTTGAGTTCGGCGTTCTCCCGTTGCAGCGCCTCCACCATCTCACGCAGATACTGCTTCTCCGCGTCATCCGCCGCATCCGGTATCTCGGCCGTTTCTGCCATCCCCGTCTCGGAGTCATCCTCTGTAGATTCGTCGTCCACAGGAACAATCTCTTCTATAGCGGGTTCCGGCATCGGCATCGCCGTTGCCTCTTCCAGTCCGACAAGCGCCGCGATGATCTTCTCCTGCAGTTCCGCTCGTTCCGCCCCACGGCGCGTTTCCTCGCTGTAGGTTGCGCCTGTCTCCCGCGCCGCTTCATAGCGACTCAGCACGTCGGCGACCCTCTCAATGGCATAGGTGACAAATTCCGTGTTGCCCCACGGGCCGGTCGCGTTTGACAGCCTCTCGTCTACCCTCCACTCGAAGAACGCCAGGAGATCGCTATGAGCGCCCACGACTTCAGCAATGCGGCCACCGGGGCCGTTCGCCACTTCCATTTCCCTGGTCTTGCTGGCTTTGAGTTCAGCGATCTCTTCCATGAACTGTGTCAGCGCTCCGTCCCACCCTGGATGGTCCGCCGGCAGCGAGCGAAGCTTAGCGAGGAAGCCCGCAAAGAGGTGCTTGGCATCCGTGCTCGGCTCCTCTTCTTGTATGTCCTCTTCCTCGTGCGTTTCTTCATTCACGCTGGGACTCTCGCTCTCTATCAACGAGAGCATCAGGTTCACGTCGTCCACAGAATACTGGGGATGCGCCGCCGCAAGAGTTGCCGACAGATTCTCGCCGGAGGCATCGCTTCCGGCTGCATTGCTGACTGCTGCCTCCACAATCCCGCGCAACTCCCCCCGCGACTCGAACCACACGGTCAGCACTGACTCGGCAATGGCATCCACAACAAGTCCCGCGTTTCGAACGGGCTCAATCAGCATGATTGCCGGGGCATCCGGCACGTTCGATTCGCGAAAACCGCGAACGGGGACATTCCCGATCAGAGCGTTGTTGAGGGCGACACGCGCATCGTCCGAAACACGTGCCCTGTTGGCGAGGGCCCACCGCACCACGTTCTTCTGGTGCTCCTCGCCCAATGACTGAAAAACCTCTGACTGCCCCACAACACCGGCTTGGCCGGTTTCCGGACGCAATGCGACAACCATTACACTGGCCTCCTGTTTCCCACGCGCTTCCCTATCGCCACCCTGACGACCATTTAATGATAAATCAGCGGTGCAACCGCTCGCCGGATACAATCGGGAAAGTTTTGCCTCTCAGGCTAGGATGGAATCAGGAAACCCGACGCACCGAAAGGACCGATCCAATGCCTACCTTCGGCGACCTTGAACGCGCTCTCCCAAGCCTCTATGAATACAGGTTCTTCATAGCAATCGGCGCCATACTGATTGGCGCCGCTTTCGCCTGGCTCGTCGTGAGGAAAGAGTGGCACCAATTCGCGTGGGAGCACCGTATTCCGTTCGCGATTGGCGGCGCGCCCATCGCCATTGTCGGTCTGTGGCTCGCGTGGTCACTGGCGTCTCCGCTTTTCATCAACGTCACCGTCGAGGAGGAGTTCCCGTTCGCCGCGCAGGCCGTCGTGCCCGAGGGCATGGAACGCGAGGACATTGAGAGCGTCATGGAAGGCATGGCGATGGTTGATGACCCCGTGATGGTGGAGCAATTGCCGTCCGGTTCGTCCATGACCGCATCGTCCATGGTCATGGCCGGCACGCCCGTCACCGCCGTCGAAAGCGAAATGATGTCAGATATGGTGCAAGGACTGGCAATGGGAGCAGCCGCAACGGACGACGACTCCATGACGGAAGCTGCAGACATGATGGCCCCTGCAATGGCCTCAGTCATGGAGCAGCAGGGCGCGCCCGTCGCGCTAAAGACGGGCAGTTTCCGTGATGCGGACAGCTTCCACAGGGGCAGCGGCGACGCGACCATTTATTCAGCGCCCGGCGGCGGTCTCTTGCTGCGGCTTGAGGATCTGAACGTCACCAACGGCCCGGCGCTCCACGTCATCCTTTCTCCCCATCCTGACCCGATGCGCTCGCCGGATGTGAAGGAACCCGGCTATGTGGATCTCGGCCCGCTCAAGGGCAATCGTGGCGACCAGAATTACACGATTCCCGCCGGTGTGGACGTTTCCGCCATGGGAAGCGTCGTCATCTACTGCAAGCCGTTCTCTGTCATATTCAGCGTGGCGTCATTGAACGACGCATAGCCCCCGACCTCCCCCCGAGGTCGTCTCGTCTCTTGCATCGCTGCCAGTCGGCGATGCACATTAAGGGTGCCTTGTCCCTCACGCGAGGAACCCCGGGAGGAACCCCCACATGACGCAACATCTCGCGCGAATCAGCGCCCGCAAACCCGTTGTCACCATTCTCGTCTGGATACTTGTCGCCCTAATTGGCATTGGTCTCAGCGCGCAACTCTTGTCGAGCGCATTGACCACGGAGTTGAAGCTGGGCAGCGGATTTGAATCCCAACGGGCGGAGCAGCTGCTTGAGGATCGGATGCGTGGGCCGAAACCGATCACGGAGATGGTCATCGTCCAATCCGAAAGCCTGACCGTTGATGATCCTGCGTTCCAGGACCGCGTCACATCGCTAACCGGGCAGATTCAGGCATTGGGCGACGACGTCATCGACCAGACGCTGAACTACTACGTGCTAAGCCAGGAGAACCCGCTGCAGGCCGCCGTCCTCGTGTCTCAGGATCGCCGCACCACCTTGGTTCCGGTCATCATGACGGGCGACCTGCAGGAGGCGGAAGACAACGTTCACTACCTCCTTGACCTTGCGAAAGAGGAGAATGGCAAGGATGGATTCCTCGTCCTGACAGTCGGGGATGCCAGCATCTCTCTCGAACGCAACGAACTGTCCGAAAGGGACTTGCAGCAGGGCGAGCGTGTCGGCGTGCCTGTCGCGCTGATTATCCTCGTGCTGCTCTTCGGCGCCGTTGTCGCGGCGCTGGTTCCGATCGGCCTCGCGCTTATCTGTGTTGTCGCTGCGCTCGGACTAGCCGCAATCATCGGACAGTTCTATGAGCTGGTCTTCTTTGTCCAGCTGATGATCATCATGATTGGCTTGGCGGTGGGCATCGACTACTCACTGATTATCATTTCGCGTTTCCGGGAGGAGTTGGAGAAAGGACTGTCCGCCTTTGATGCGACGGTGAAGGCCGGAGAAACGGCGGGCCGAACCGTCTTGTTCAGCGGCGCAACGGTTGTTGTCGCCCTCTGCGGCATGTTCGTCGTCCCGTTCGGGTTCTTCCAATCTCTTGCCATCGGCGCGATCCTCGTCGTCATCATCGCCGTGGCCGCCAGCCTGACACTTCTACCGGCCGTCATTGCCCTAATGGGAACGCGTATCAACACGCTGTCGATTCCCAAGTTCGGCAGGTCCGGGACATCAACAGGACCGAACCATGAGGGCGGCTTCTGGGATCGCATCACCCACATCGTCATGCGCAATCCTCTGCTGAGTGTCGTGCTTGTTGGCGCTCCAATGATTGTCGCCACGTATTTCTATTTCGACATCGAGACGGGCCTGAACGGCGTGGACGTCTTTCCCGAAGAAGCGGAAACCCGGGAGGCCTTCTTCGTCATGGAGGAAGAGTTCTCATTCGGCCTCATCAATCCGACGGAAGTCGTCATTGACGGCGACTTGGCTGATCCCAACGTCATGGGCGCGGTGCAACAGCTTCAGGGCGCGCTGCTGGCCGACCCTGCGTTCCCGCTGCCAACACTGCTCGAACCAAACCCCGCTAATGACTTGGGACTGTTGCGAGTTGTTATTCCGGGCGAGCCTGCGAGTCATTCCGCCGTCGATGCGGTGAACACCATCAGGGACACGCACATCCCCGCCGCGTTTGACGGCGTGGACGCGGAGGTGCTCGTTGGCGGAAATACCGCCGTCGCGGCTGAGGTCTTCGATGTCGTCGCACAGTACACGCCCATCGTCTTCGCCTTCGTGCTCGGCGTGAGCTTCCTCATCCTGATGCTGGTGTTCCGCTCTATCGTCATCCCAATCAAGGCCGTCTTCATGAACCTCTTATCTGTCGGCACCGCGTATGGCCTGCTCGTCCTCGTTTTCCAGCATGGCTATGGCAGGGATCTCCTTGGATTCCAGGAAGCTGAGGTCATCGACGTTTGGATACCGCTATTCCTGTTCTCCATCCTGTTTGGCCTGTCGATGGACTACCACGTCTTCCTGCTGAGCCGTATTCGGGAGCGATTTGATCAAACCGGCGACAACCGTGAGGCCGTCGCTTTTGGCCTGCGTGAGACTGCCGGCCTGATTACGGGCGCGGCGCTCATCATGGTCGCCGTCTTCGGCGCGTTTGCCTCCGGCCAGACAATCATCAACCAGCAGGTGGGCTTCGGTCTCTCGGTCGCGATTCTGCTTGACGCGACACTGGTACGATCAGTGCTCGTCCCGGCGACCATGGAGATGCTGGGTGCGCGGAACTGGTACCTGCCCGGGTTCCTCAGGTGGCTGCCGGATGTGCGTATTGAGCCCGCCGAGGAGCACCAGTCTCCCGCGACCGGATAACAAAGGCGGGGGGGCCCCCAAAGGGGGGCCCCCCCGCGTGGGTAAGAATTAGAGGAGTAAAGGGGCGGGGGGGGGC